>UQXJ01000017.1 GCA_900545015.1 uncultured Mollicutes bacterium
GGGCTTAAGTGCCCGAAAATGAAAAGCCACCAGCTAGGCTGGTGGATATTTACTTAGAATAATTCAGTTTTTCCTTTATATAAGGAATAATATTTTCCTTTTAATTTAAGAAGCTCTTCGTTTGTTCCTCTTTCAATAATCTTGCCGTTTTCAAGATAGAGAATAGCTTCACTATTTTTTACAGTTGATAATCTATGCGCAATTACAAGAACTGTTTTATTATGCATTAAATTATCCATTGATTTTTGAACAAGTTTTTCACTTCTAGTATCAATATTACTTGTTGCTTCATCAAGAATAAGAAGTGGAGGCTGACTTAATGCTGCACGAGCTAAAGCAATGAGCTGTCTTTGTCCTTCACTTAGATTGTGTCCATTATCATAAAGCATCGTATCATAGCCTTGAGGAAGCATTTTTATAAATGAATCAGCGTTAGCTATTTTTGCTGCATTATAAACTTCTTCATCGGTTGAATGCATTCTTGAATAACGAATGTTTTCTTTTATTGTTCCCGTGAATAAATGCGTATCTTGAGTGACTGTTGACATTGAGTGTCTTAATGATTCAAGGGAAATATCTTTAATATTGATTCCATCATAATAAATATTTCCACTGCTAATATTGTAAAATCTATTTATTAAAGAAATTATCGTTGTCTTACCTGCGCCAGTTGAACCAACAAAAGCAATTTTTTGACCAGGTTTAGCATAAAATGAAATATCATTAAGAATGGTTTTTTCTTTGTTATAACCAAATGTAACATTTTCAAATACAATAGATCCCGATAAAGGAATTTGCTTATATTTATCATCTTTTTCAGGTACAAGCCAAGCATAACGATCTTTGAAATCAGTTGAATTTGAATCTTCAAGTTTGATTAATTTTACTTTTCCTTCATCACTTTCTTCTTTTTCATCTAAGAAATTAAATATTCTTTCTGAGCCAGCAAGTGCTGTTAAGATGTTATTTAAGTGTTGAGTGAAGAAGTTAAATGGGTTAACTGATTGTCTAACTGAAACGATGTAAGTTGTAAGCGTTCCAATTCCACCAATCCATCCGTTTACAAGGAAAATTGCACCAACTGTACAAGCAACAGCAAATTCAATATAAGATAAAGTAACAATAACAGGAACATTAAGCTGAGTATGAAAGAAACTCTTTGTTGAGGCTTCGAGCCAGTCTTTATTTACTTTATCAAAAGCTTCAAAGCTTTCATTTTCATGGTTGAAAGCTTTTATTACTCTAACACCATTAATATCTTCTTCAACTTTAGCATTAATATTAGCAATTTCTGCTTGTTGCTTTACGAAATATTTACGACATTTTTTAGTGTTCCGATAAATGAAGAAGCTTATTAAGAACATAAAACAAATAATGATTAAAGCTAAATACACATTAATGCAAAATAATATCGTAATGGTTCCAATAATGTTACAAACAGAAAATATAATGTTTGCAAAACTATCATTTAAAGCATTTATTAAAGTATCAACATCATTAGTAAAATAAGACATTATTTCACCATGATTGTGCTTGTCGAAGTATGAAAGTGGTAAATCTTGAGTGTGTTTACATAAATCTTTTCTTAAATTATATAAAACATCTTGTGAAAGTCTTGTCATAATTTGGGTATATGATAAGTCACATAAAGCACCAAAAAGATAAATCACACCAAGAATTGAAACGCTTCTAACAAGAGCTGGATAATCCTCACTTTTTATTGCACCATCGATAATGATTCCTAATTGATATGTTCCATAAATTCCAGCAAAAGAAGTGTAGATGACTAAACACATGACAATAAATAATATGTATTTCTTTTTGCCAAAATACTTAAGCAATCTTGATAAAGTTTTAAAAATACTTGTAGATTTATTTTTCTTATTCATCGTCATCACCTCCAATTTCTTGAAGAGTATTTATATCTTTATATATGTCGTCAGTATTAAGGAGCTCTTCATGTGTTCCAATGTGAGTGATATTTCCATTATCTAGAACAATGATTTTATCAGCATCTTTAATCGAACTGATTTTTTGTGAGATAACAATTTTTGTCATGCTAGGTAATTCATTTCTTAAATTATCTTTGACTTTAGCTTCAGTGATTTTATCTAATGCACTGAATGAGTCATCTAAAATTAGAATTTTTGGATTTTTCAGAATTGCTCTAGCAATGCAAAGTCTTTGCCTTTGACCACCGCTAACACTAGTACCACCTTGAGAAATCATCGTGTCAAATCCATTAGCCAAGTTATTTACAATAAAATCGTAACATTCAGCAATTTTACATGCCTTTATAATCTCATCCATTGTTGCATTTTTATTGCCCCGTTTTAGATTTTCTAAAACTGTCCCTTTAAAAAGAAGTGGTGATTGAAATGAAATTGAAATGCTTTCTCTTAAATGCTCTAAGGAATAATCTTTAATCGAATGTTTATCAATTAGAATTTCACCCTTAGTGACATCATAAAATCTATCAATTAATGAGACAAGAGAAGATTTTGAACTTCCGGTTTGGCCAATAATTCCAACGAATTCGCCTGCATTAATAGAGAAATTTAAATCTTTTAAAACATATTCTTTAGCATCAGCGTTAAATTTAAAGAAGACATCTTTAAAAGCAACGTCTCCTTTCCTTATTGTGAGTTTTGAATCTTCTAAATCTTTAATTTCATTAGTTGCAGAGAGTACCTCATTAACTCTATAAAGTGAAGCTGTTGATCTATTAATTGCCATAAATACATTCGAAAGCATCATGATGGTAGCTAAAAGTTGCATAACATAAGTTAAAAAAGTTTGAATATCTTCTAGCATAATTGCATGATCATAACTCATATACATAATTCCACCAAAAAGAAGAACAAAAATAATAGTTGCATAGTTAGCTATTTGACCAGCTGGCATTGCAAGAGCATTTATTGAAATTGTTTTTCTTGCCTCGCCCTTTAATTTAGCATTTGCTTCTTCAAATTTAGCAATTTCAAAATCTTTTTTGTAATAAGCTTTGATAGTTTTAATTGCCATAATGCTTTCTTGAGTAATTCTATTTATATTATCGACTAATTTTTGGATTGCTAAAAAATGAGGCTTAACAATATGGACAATCGTAAATATCATTGAGGCTAAAAATACTAAAGCAACAAAAAATACAATTGATAATTTAGGCGAAATAATTAAAGCGAACGTTAATGAAAAAATCATCATTATTGGTGATCTTAATGCTGGACGAAGTGAAATACAAAGTGTATCACTTAAAATTTGAACATCATTTGTTAATCTTGTAATTAAACTTGATGCTCTAAAACTATCAAGATTTTTAAATGAATATTTTTGAATCTTTTGATATTCTTCTTTTCTTATTTCGTATCCAAATCCCCTACAAGATTTCGCACTTAATTTTGCTCCGAATATGCCAATAATAAATGCTAAAAGTGCAATAGCAATCATTATTCCTCCAATTGTAAGGATATAAGGCAAGTTCATTGAATAAGTTAAGTCGGCATTTTCTGTGATTCCGTTTTTGACTAAAACATTCATTAAAAAAGGAAGAGTAACTTCTAAACCACATTCAATAATAATTAAAATAATTGCCCCAATAAACTCAAACTTATAAGGCTTTAAAAATCTAGAAAACTGTTTAATCATATGTGCTATTTTAGTATTTAAAAATTTAAGATTCAATGTGTTTATATATTTATATATAAAATGAAAAGGGAAGTCTGATTTCTATTGCTATATTTTCCATTTATAAGTATTTCAATTATTCTTAAAAAATATTAAAATATTGATGTTTAAAAAAAGGAGATTAATATGTCAAAAAAATATCAATTAGTACTCATTAGACATGGCGAAAGTGAATGGAATAAATTAAATCTTTTCACAGGATGGACTGATGTTGAATTAAGCGAAAAAGGTGTTGAAGAAGCTAAACTTGGCGGAAAATTATTAAAAGAAGAAGGCTTCCACTTTGATGTTGCTTATACTTCATATTTAAAGAGAGCAATTCATACATTAAATTTTGTTTTAGGAGAAATGGGAGAAGAATTTATCCCTGTTCATAAAACTTGGAGACTTAACGAAAGACATTATGGTGCTTTACAAGGATTAAATAAGAGCGAAACAGCTGAAAAATTTGGTGAAGCACAAGTAAAAATCTGGAGAAGAAGTTATGATGTCCAACCACCTGCACTTGAAGAAAGCGATGATAGAAATCCAGCAAATCAAGAAACATATAGAGATGTAAGCGTTGATGATTTACCATTAACAGAATGCTTAAAAGATACAGTTGCTAGAGTTCTTCCTTATTGGGAATGTGAAATTAAACCAGCAATCGTTAGTGGCAAGAGAGTAATCATTGCTGCTCATGGTAATTCACTTAGAGCTTTAGTTAAATATCTTGAAGGAATTGGTGATGATGAAATCGTTGGAGTTAACATCCCAACAGGCGTACCACTAGTATATGATTTTGATGAACACTTTAATGTTATCGGAAAGAGATACTTAGGCGACCAAGCTAAAATAGCTGCTGCTATGAATGCTGTTGCAAATCAAGGAAAAGCAAAATAATTTAATTAAACATGGCGATTAACGATATTGTAATTCTTTGTATTCTTGGATTATTTGCACTTAGTGGTCTTGTTGGTGGTTTTATAAAGTCATCTAGAAAGATTGTGTGCGCTGGTCTAGGTGGACTTGCAGCCTTCTACTTAGGAAACACAATTTCTAAGCTCTTAATTGATAACGTTGAATCTATTAGAGACTTTGCAGCCCAAAACGATTGGTGTTCATTACTAATTCTTATCGGATCTTATGCAGTTACATTTCTTGCTGTTTATTTAATTGCAAGAATTATTATGAGTCAACTAAGCAATATTCTTAGTAGTGGTTCATTTGGCAAATTTTTAGATAAATTATTAGGATTGGTATTTGGACTTTGCTTAGGATTTATATTTGTTGATCTCTATTGTTGGGGATTATATGGCGTCTCAACTATGTCAACAGATGTAGCAAAATGGGTAATTGATGATGCTCGTTTATCACTGGATGGTTTCCAAACATTTACTAAAGCAATAATTGAAATTAACCTTAACGCAATTGGTGCTGTATTCCCAGGAATATAAATAAATTTAGTAAAATAAAAACACTGGTTTCGTCTTATGAGCCAGTGTTTTTTTACACTTATAATTTTTTTATTTTTTTATGTTTCCAATTTTAGGTTTAACAAAATCTATAAAATCATTCGTTTTTAATTTTACTTGCGTGCCTAAGTGTCCACCACTAAATATTATGTAATCAAAGTTTAGACAATTTTCATCAATAGAAACTTGATAATCCTTTTTTAATCCGATAGGTGAACAGCCTCCATGAACGTAGCCAGTAACTTTTAATAAATCTTTTTGAGGAATCATTTCTAGATTCTTTTCCCCAACCAAAGCAGCTGCTTTTTTAAGATCTAATTCAGCGTTTACAGGAACTAAAAAAGCATAATATTCTTTTGATTTTGCTTGAGTGATAAGTGTTTTAAAAGTTGCTTCTGGATTTTCATTAAGCATCTTAGCAATATCATTTCCACTTAATTTTGGATTTTGCTCATATTCAAAAAATTCGTACTTTATATTTTTTGAATCTAATATTCTCATTACATTTGTTTTCATATAGATAAATAAATATCCCTGTTTTGCAGGGATATTTTCATTAAAGTTTTAATTTTGAAGGATCAACAAGAAGTGCTTTTGTTTCAATTTCGTTATTGATCATCTTAACAAAGTCTTCAACTGGTACAGTAATTTGTTCTGTTGTAGCAAATTTTCTATATGTGACTGTTCCGTTTTCAACTTCTTTATCACCGATAACGACTGTATAAGGGATTTTCTTGATTTGAGTATTTCTTAATTTATAACCAAGTTTTTCGTTTGAGTCATCGATTTCAGCTCTAAATCCTTTAGCAGTAAATTCTTTTAATAATTTTTGGGCATATTCTAAGTGATGTTCATTATTTACTGGAAGGAGTTTAATTTGAAGTGGTGCACACCATGTTGGGAAAGCTCCTGCAAAGTTTTCAGTAATAATACCTATAAATCTTTCGAATGATCCAAGGACAGCTCTATGCAACATGATTGGTCTTTCTTTTTCACCTTTGCTATTAATGAATGTGCAATTGAATCTCTCAGGAAGGTTCATATCAAGTTGGATTGTACCACATTGCCAAATTCTACCCATACAATCTTTAAGTTTGAAGTCTAATTTTGGTCCATAGAAAGCACCATCACCAGGATTAATCTTGAAGTCTTTTCCGCTTGCTCTACAAGCATTAGCTAAGATTTCTTCACTTTCTTTCCAAATTTCATCATCACCAATATAATCTTTATCAGGCTTTGTTGATAAAACGATTGAATATTCAAGTCCGAATAATGAGTAAGTCTTATCATATAATTGAAGAAGTGTTTCGATTTCATCTTTTAATTGATCACGTCTACAGAATACGTGAGCATCATCTTGAGTGAAACATCTAACTCTGAATAATCCGTTTAATGCGCCACTTGCTTCATGTCTATGAACTAAGCCTAATTCACCAAGTCTTAAAGGTAAATCTTTATATGAATGAAGTTCTGAATTGTAAACAAGAATAGCACCAGGGCAGTTCATTGGCTTGATTGCATAATCTTTATCATCAATTTTTGTTGTGTACATGTTTTCTTTATAGTGATCCCAGTGTCCACTTGTTAACCAAAGTTCTTTACTTAAGATAATAGGAGTTTTAATTAATTTATATCCATATTCATCGTGAACTTTATACCACCAGTTTTCAATTTGTCTTCTAAGCATTAAACCGTTTGGAAGATAGAATGGGAATCCTGGACCATAATCACTAATCATGAATAAGCCAAGTTCTTTACCAATTTTTCTATGATCTCTCTTTTTAGCTTCTTCTTTAATAAATTCGATATGATCAAGTTCTTCTTTAGTGAATGCAGCAACACCATAAATTCTTGTAAGTTGTTTATTTTTTGAATCTCCTCTCCAATATGCACCAGCAATTGTATCGAGGTGGAAGAATTTAATGAAACCAGTTGAAGGGACATGAGGTCCTAAGCATAAATCAACATAACTTCCTTGTTTATAGCAAGAAATATTTCCATCTTCTAATTCAGAAATTAATTCTTCTTTGTATTCATCATTTTTAAATAATTCGATAGCTTCAGCTTTAGAAATATCTTTTCTAACGATATATTCGTTTTTCTTTGATAATTCTTTCATCTTAGCTTCGATTTTTCTTAAATCTTCTTCTTTTAATACATAGCCGTTAAAATCGACATCATAGTAGAAGCCATTTTCAATAGCAGGTCCGACACCAAATTTAACATCTTTAAATAATAAAGAAATAGCTTCAGCCATTAAATGAGCACATGAGTGATTTAAAATGTGATTAGCTTCTTCGCCACTTTTAGAAGTGATTAATTCAAAATCACCACTTTCTTTGATTGGTGAATATAAATCAAATAAATTGCCATTAAGTTTATATGCGATTGAAGCTTTTGCTAAACTTTCAGCAATAGAAAGAGCGACATCGTGACCATTTTTGCCTTCTTCAACGTTTATTTCTTTTCCATCTTTAAGTTTTAATATCATAAACTTATTCTCCTTTTATTAAAAAAGTCCTTAGAAATAATTTCTAAGGACGTAATTTACGCGGTACCACCTTAGTTATAAAGATATTACATCTTTATCACCTTAATGTTTTAACTTTATCGTAAGTTAATAACGTTTGCTCCAAAGTAGTATTAATGAATTTTCAGTAAGAAGCTTTCACCAAACGCTTCATTCTCTATATAAAGAAAGGTTTCATTAACGTGTCTTTATCAAAGCGTATTTATAATAAGACTAAAATTTTATTTTGTAAATAATTTTAAAAATCTTTATTTTCAGGAATTGTAATAATTCTCATGAAGTTTGTACGACCAGCACCAGTTGGAGTACCACCACTAATAAGAATTGTATCGCCAGGCTTGCAACCAAAGTTCTTTGCGTGAACAATTGAAACTGCTTCCATATCTTCGATAAATTCTGGCATTCTCTTACTCTTTAATAAGACACTGTTGACACCCCAGTAAACTGCGTTTTGTCTAACAGTAGTGAGTTTATTAGAAATTGAGAGAATTGGGCAGCATGGTCTAGCTTTTGAAATTCTTCTTGAACTTCTACCTGTATCAGTGAATGAAACAATTAATTTTGCTCCAATTAATTGAGCTGTATTTGCAATAGCGTTAGCGATAGCATCATTGTTATCTTTATTTGAAGTATCGTAAGCTTCTTTTGCAAGCGTTTCATAATCGAGTGTTTCTTCCATTGCGTGAGCAATTTTTGCTTGCATTTGAACACTTTCAACTGGATATTTACCATTTGCTGATTCACCACTTAGCATAACACAATCAGTTGATTCTGTAATTGCAGTAGCGACATCACCGACTTCAGCTCTAGTTGGAATTGGTGAATTCATCATTGAATCAAGCATTTGAGTAGCAGTGATAACTGGTTTACCTTCAGCTCTACACATATTGATAAGTTGTCTTTGAACGATTGGGACTCTTTCTTCAGGAATTTCAAGTCCTAAGTCACCTCTAGCAACCATGATTCCATCACTTGCATCGACAATTTCTTTTAAACAATTCATAGCTTCATAGTTTTCAATTTTTGAAATAATTTTGATTTCTGGATGACCATGAGCAATTAAAATATCTCTAATATCTTGGACATCTTTTGCGCATCTAACAAATGAAGCGCTAATAAAATCAACACCATTTTCACAACCCCAAATAAGGTCTTGTCTATCTTTTTCAGAAATGAAGTCAAGTGAATTGAGTTTAGCACCCATACAGTTGACACCTTTTTTAGAACTAATATCGTGATCGTTTAATGCTTTACAAACGATTTCTCTATTTTTTTCATCCTTATCGATAACTTCATAATCTAATTTTCCATCATCAATCTTAATATGATTTCCAACACTAACATCATCGAAAAGTTTATCAAAAGTAACACTGATTTTTTCAGGAGTTCCTAAAACTTTTTTCATTGAAATTCTTGTAATTTGACCTTTTTTAATGGAAATTTTGCCGTTTTCCATATCATTACAACGAATTTCTGGTCCTTTTGTATCAAGCATTGTAGGAATGTAGATATCTTCTTTTTCTAATTCTCTAGCTAATACAAGTTTTGCGTGTTGTTCTGCATAATCACCATGCGAGAAGTTCATTCTCATTACGTTCATACCGTTTTCAATTAATTTCTTTAAAACAGGCATGTTGTCACTAGCAGGTCCAATAGTACAAACGATTTTAGTTTTCTTGAATAAGTTAATATTTTCCATAAATAATTCCTTTCAAACTATTTAATTAAATCAAAAATTCTATATAAGTCTTCGTGCTTATTACGCTTTAAATCAAACGATTCTAAGATATCGTAATAATGTAATTTTCCGTTAACAATGCCAACACATACACCGCCGATTCCTTCATCTAATAATTCAACGGCATAACTTCCCATTCTGATACTGTTAACTCTTTCCATAGCGCTTGGGTTTCCACCTCTTTGAATGTATCCAAGAACGTCGACTCTTGTATCCCATTTTGTTCTTGAAGCGATTTCTTTAGCGAGAGCATTAATATCAAATAATTTTTCACTTACAAGAATTAATACGTGATCTTGATTTTCTTCTTTCTTTTTATTTAATTCTTCAACTAATTTATCAATGTCAATTGGTCTATCAATTGTGTAAATGAAATCGGCGTTACTTGCAATACCTGCATAAAGTGTTAAGTCAGGACATTTGTTGCCCATAACTTCAACAAGTACACATCTATTGTGTGAAGACATAGTATCACAAATTTTATCGATAGCTTCACAAACGTTGTTTAATGCTGTATCAAAACCAATTGTTGTATCAGTACTATGAATATCGTTATCAATAGTTCCAGGTAAGCCAATACAATTAATTCCCATTTCAGTTAATTTTTTAGCACCCATATAAGAGCCATCGCCACCAATAACAATTAAAGCTTCAATGCCTTCTTTCTTTAAATTTTCAACAGCAATTTTTCTTACACTTTCTTCTTTGAATTCAGGTAATCTAGCAGTTTTAATTAAAGTTCCGCCAGTGTTGATTTTGTCTTGAGCAAAATCAGGACCAACTTTAACAAAATTGTTATTAATTAATCCTTTATAACCGTCGTAGACAACATACATTTCTTTGTTTAATTTATATCCTGTACGAATTGCTCCGACAATTGCAGCATTCATTCCAGGTGCGTCGCCGCCACTAGTTAAAATACCAATTTTTTTAACCATAAATATCATCTCCTTAAACGCTTACTATTATAATGAAAACTGAATTGATTTTCTATAAATATATAAATTTTCTAGTTTTTATAAAAACTAGTAAAAGTGAAAATGCAAACTTATTTTTTATTTCCTTTAAAAAAAGAAAAAGCCTATTTATAATTTAAGAACTATGTTTGATGCAACTTTAAATTACAAACTCAAAAAAAGAGGATTATTAAACATCGAATCTATCGATTATTTGTATACACTTTATCTTCCAATTATTGGTCATAATGCTGTATACCTTTATGTTTTTTTGATGCACGATATTAATAATGAATGTGATGAAGGTAAGGTAACTGACTTAGTAAAAAGAAGCGATTTAACTCTTCAGGAATTTCTTTTAGCTAAAAAATCACTTGAAGGAATTGGACTTTTAGGAACATTTATAAACACAGATGAGACAGCATATTTGTTCTCTTTAAATGATTGTGAAACTCCTAAAAATTTTTTCACAAATATGATTTTAAAAGCTCTCTTTGTTCAAACTTGTGGAGAGGAAAAAGAACACGAAATTTTCAAAAAATACACAATTAACGAGGATTTTAGCAATTATACTGAAATTTCTGCGGCTGTAAAAGATTGTTTTTCACTTGATTATGATTCATTTACAGACGACGATGGAAGTGCAAAAAAATTAGTTGCTCGAAACAAAAATAATATTAAAACAAACTTTAGTGATACGAAACTTTTACAATATTTAAAGAGAAATTCACAAATTAGAATTGGGCTTTTAAGCGACGATGAAATGGAAACAGCTTGCTCAATTGGATCAATTTATGGACTTGATGAAAAGATTGTTTCTGATTTAATGAGCGAATGCTTTAATGCTTTAAATCCAAAAGGTTCTAAACTTGATAAGGAAAAATTAAAAAGAAAAGCACGAGCATTTGTTAGAAGCAGAGGTGTTAGTAACTTAAAAGTAGAAGAAAAAACACACTTAAATTCTAAGAGTGATGTTGCAGAATCTATTAAATATTATGAATCAATTTCACCTCGTGATTTCCTTAAAGAAAAACAAAGCGGTGTTGAAATTGTTGATGCAGACAAGAAAATACTTGAAGAACTTTCATTAACGATGAACTTCTCTAATGGTATGATTAACGCTTTATTGGATTACGTTTTAAAAAATACTGAAGGAGATTTAAATAGAAATTATATTCTAAAAATTGCAGCTCACTTAGTTAGAAAAAAGTGCATCAATACACTTGATGTTATGAATGCACTTTATGGTAGAAAAGATGCTAAAATTAGTAATACAGCAGAAGCAAAGGTACCTAAAGTTGAAGCCGAAGAAGAACAAATAGACGATGAACACGCTAATTTAGATGACTATGCAGACATGGATGTAGATTTTTAAAGGTAAATATGGAAAAGATTAATATTGAAAAAATGCAAGAATATATTGGAAAAGATTCATTAGACGAATATCGCAATGAACTTTTTAATCATGTTTATATGTCTAAATATTATCCTTTAATAAAAAAAGAAGGATTTACCGATCAAGAAATCAAAGATAATGTTACAAAATTTAATGATTATGTTAACGATTTAGATAAAGCTTCTAAAATTAAAACTTACGAAGATTGCGTTAAATATCAAATGGAACAAAGAGTTATTTTACATAAAAATCCATTTGGCAGAATCGAAAAAGATTATGTAGCTCTTGAACCATATCTTGAACATTTAAATTATTTATCATCTTTTGTAGCTCGTGATTTTGACGACTCTTTTTATAAAGCAAATTGGATGAAAGATATTGATAAAAGAGCTAGAAATTTTATTGGATTAGAAATCAAAAACAATAATTGGGTATATATCGATGGACCTTTAAGAAGCGGAAGAACTTATGCAGCAATCGCTTTAACAAATTATAAATATGCTTCAAAAGGTTTTAAAATAGCATTTTTAAATTGCCCAAAAAGATTTAAAGAATTAACTGATGCTTTCTTTAAAGATAAAGCAGATTTTAATGACATGATGGAAGAATACTCTAATCTTGAATATCTTGTTTTGGATGATTTCGGAAGTGAATTTAAAAATGAACTTATCCGTGATAACATCGTTTTGCCATTATTAAAAAATAGATTAGAAAACAATAAATTAACTATTTTCACAAGTGATTTTAGTGTTCGTGAAGTCACAAAATTATATTCTTTTTCAAGAAATGGAGAAGACGTTATTGCAACTCAAATGGCTAGAATTTTAGAAAGCAAAATTTCTCAACCATTTATGATAAATAAAATTAGTGTATATTAAGTGCGTCATTAACTTGCTTAAATAATGTATCAAAATTGCCTGTAGCTTTTATAATTTTAATGTTATTATTTTTGCTTTCAAATGAGCAGTCTTTATTAAAATGTTTAGCTTTTGCAGGGTTTTCGTTACGATTTAATAGATTCTTTACTTGCTGTTCGTTAGAAATTTCTATGACTAAAATGGTTTTAAATAAATATTCAATGTGAGCTTTAAAGAGTGTAGGAGCTTCAATTACGACATTTTCATTCTCTTTAACGATTTTAATTAATTCACTTTCAAGAATTGGATAAATGTAGTTTTCAACTTGTTTTTTAACACTTGGGAATTTAGTCATTATTTCTCTAGCTTTTTGTTTTTTGTTTGCATCATCAACGTCAAAAGGAACACCTAAAATATTAGAAATTTTATCTGAAATCGTTTTATCTTCATACAGTTTATGAATCATTTCATCACATGAAAAAGTATTAAAATTCTTAGACTTTAAATAATTTAAAATCGTTGATTTTCCACTTCCAATAGGACCAGTGATTCCTATTGCTTTATTTAATTCTGGGTCAATTTGACAGTTTGGGCAATAAGTAGTGCCTCTCCCACCGATAAAACTTTTATGGAAAGTTGTACCACAAATTGGACAAACTTTTCCAGCTTTTCCATAGCACATTAAAACTTCTTGAAACTTTCCATCAACGCCTTCACTAGGATGAAAAGAATGAATCGTACTTCCTCCAAGTTTGATAGCTTTATCTAAAATAATTTTTGAATTTTTAATGATATCTAAAATATTTTGATCTGTTAACAATATTCCTTTTGTAAAAGGATTGATTTTTGACTCATACAAAATTTCATCAGCATAAATATTTCCAATTCCACACATTATTGATTGATCTAATAATAATTCTTTGATTGGCTTTCTTTTTCTTAACTTTTTAGCTAAATAATTAAAATCTGATATTTCAACTCGATTTGCTTCAATACCAAGTTTTGCTATCATTTTTACTTTTTTATAATTTTCTTCATCACTTAAATACATCAAGCCAAATTTTCTAGTATCGTCAAAAGATAAAGAAGTTGAATCATTAAAAAAGAAAGTTAAAGAAGTGTGCTTGTAACGAGGATTACTTTCTTTACTAAAACGGAATTTTCCTTCCATTCTTAAATGCGAAATTATTACAAGGTTCTTACTTAAATGTAAAAACAAAAATTTACCATATCTTGTTACATTTAAAAAAGTCTTATTAATTAATTTTTCTTTAAATTCATTAATATTTGATTGAATCAATCTATCATAATAAATCTCAATATTAGAAATTGTTTTTCCTTTAATTAAAGGATTTAAAATGTTTTTAACAGTTTCAACTTCTGGCAATTCAGGCATATTTATTTAGCTAAAAACCAATTTTTAGCATAACCTCCATCAACTTTTAATTTAACTTTTAACTTAACGCAATTTTCCATGACTTCAGTGACTAAAGCTTTAACAGCATCTTTTTCATCATCACTAACCATAATTATAAGTTCATCATGAATTTGTGATACGAGTTTTGCTTTAAAGTTTTTTTCTTTAAGTGCTTTATTCACGTTTATCATTGCAATTTTAATTAAATCAGCAGCACTTCCTTGAATAGGTGCGTTCATGGCAGCACGTTTAGCAAATTCTCTTAATTGATATTGAGAACTATTAATTTCTTGAAGATATCTTCTTCTGTGGAACATTGTTTCAGCATAACCATTAGAAACAGCAAATTCGACTAAAGAATTTAAATAATCTTTAATTTCTGGAAATGCCTCATAAAAACTAGCAATAATTTCTCTACTTTCATAAACTGGAATTTCAAGTTGTTCACTTAAACCCCAATCACTAATTCCATAAACTATACCGAAGTTGACAGCTTTAGCTTTTCGCCTTTGATTTGGAGTTGGATCTCCTTCGATATGAAATACTTTTTTAGCAGTAGCACTATGAATGTCTTCATCATTATTAAATACTTCGATTAAACTACTTGAATTTGATAAATGGGCAAGGATTCTTAATTCTATTTGTGAATAATCTAAAGATAAAATATTTAATTTTTCATCTTTATAAAAGAATGCTTTTCTAATTTGCTTGCCTTCTTCATCACGAGTAGAAATATTTTGTAAGTTTGGTTCACTACATGATAATCTTCCAGTTGTTGTAAGCGCTTGATTAAATGTAGGGTGAACTTTCCCATCTTCTTTAATAAAAGGAATTAGTCCATCAACATAAGTAGAAACTAATTTAGCGTATTTTCTATATTCTAGAATTTTAGCAACAATTGGGAATTCAATTAAATTTTGTAGATGTTCTACGCTTGTTGATCCTTTTTTATTACCTTTTAAACCTAATTTATCATAAATTATACTAGCGACTTGCTTTGGAGAATTGATATTAAACTCTTCGCCAGCTAATTCATAAATTTCTTTTGTTAATTCATCAAGGCGAACTTGATATTGCTTTTTGAAATCTAAAAGTGTGTTTTTATCAAGAGGAAAGCCCTCTTTTTCCATTTCCATTAAAACAATAGAAAGTGGTTGTTCTATATTAATTAAAAGATCATATTGATTCTTTTTAATTAATTCATCTTTAATTTCATCCATTAATTTATATGAATAATAAGCAGTAGCAGCAGCTACTTTTTTACTACTATCATCAAATAAAATATTAGTTTGTTGATGAGTGTAACTGATGTCAATTGAATATGTATTTAAAACACTTTCAATATCATTTTTTGAACCTGCATCAAGCAAATAATTAGCAAGTAATAAATCGAAATATAAGCCCTTTAATTCGATATTATAATTTCCTAAAACATAGCTAACTTTTTTATAATCAAAGACGTATTTTTTGATATTTTCATCCTTTAGTAATGATAACAATTTTTCAGATTTTTTAAGATTTTGATAATCAATATAATAAACTTTTTCACCATTAAAAAATGTAAGGCCTAGTAAAGTTGCATCATGATAATTGTCGTTTGTTGTCTCAATATCGATTGCTAAAAAATCTTTAAATTCTATGTCATTAACATCAATAACCTCGCAAAACTCAACTATTTTTTGAATTTGCTCTTGAATTACAAGGTTTTTTGGTAGTTTAGAAAGTAGCGATTTAAATTCTAATCTATTAGAAAAATCAGAGATTTCTTTAAAGCGATAACCTTTATAAATTGTATCACTAACCTTAAGTGGAATCTTTTCGTTAATAGCAATTTCAGCTAGTTTTTTGCACATTCTTCCTGTGTCTTGATGTTCGATAATATTTTGTCCAACTTTAGTTTTTGTATCAGCGTTTGCTATGATATTTTCAAGATCACCAAACTTAGAAATTAATAATTTTGCTGTCTTATCTCCGACTCCAGGAATGCCTTTTAAGTTATCGCTATCATCACCACGAAGACCCTTATAATCAAGAATTTGGATAGGTTCAAAACCCCACTCTTCTTTAAAAGAAGTAGGTGTCATTTCATGAATATCTTTAAGACCTTTTTTAATTAATTCAATTGTGATTTTATCATTAATTAATTGAAGATAATCTTTATCACTTGTATAAATTTCAACAGTGTAATTTTCTTTCTCAGCCTCTTTAGCCATAATGCCACAAATATCGTCTGCTTCTAAATTTTCATCTTCATAATGAACAATGTTTAATTTGTCTAAAAATTCTCTTGCGAGTGGCATTTGAGAAAGAAGCTCTTGAGGACATGGAGGTCTATTTGCTTTATATTCAGCAAATTCTTTATGCCTGAAAGTATGCTTTCCTGCATCAAATGCAACAAAAATTCCATCTCCTTCTTTTAAAGATTTTAAAAGAACAGTAATCATGTTCGAAAATGCATAAATTGCGTTTGTAGGTTGACCTTGAGAATTTCTCATTATTTTTTCTGGATCAATATTAAAAGTTGCATAAAATGCTCTAAAAAGTAAACTGTTACCATCAATAATTATTAGCTTTGACATAATCTAATTCTCCATTTCCTTGCATTCGTTAACTATAAAACTATTTCTATTATTTCTAATTTCTAAATAACCTTGAATTATCAAAATTGAATTAATTTTTGTTGTAATCGAGTGATCTTTCCATGTATTAGTAAAGAAAGTACAATCAATTTCTCCGCTTTCGTCAAAAAGTGAAACGAATGCCATCGGTCTTCCTTTATCTTTACCATTTTTAACCACAATTTGTTTGATACTTCTAACAATTCCGACAATAGTTGAAGTTTTTTTAACCTGTAGACTATCGATAGGCGTTATTTTTTCATTTAAATCTTTTATATTTATATGATTTAAAGGTGAATCACTAATCATGACACCAAGAGCAGATTGCTCATTTTCAATACGTTCAATTGGATCGTCAATACATTCAGGAATCCTGAATTCAAGTCCAAAATCATTAATTAATTTTCCTTCATTAAATAAACAACTTGAAGCATATTGAATAGCGCTTGGGATAGACATTTTTAATGCTTTTCTATTTGAATATAGATTATCAAAAACACCTGCGTCAATTAATTTTGAAAGTTGAGATTCATTGAATTTTTCTTTTGTTCTAATCATTCTTGTAACAAAATCGATAAAACTTGAATATAAACCATTTTGATTTCTTTCTTTTAAAATATTGATGATTATTTTACTTTGAAGTCCACTAATTCCGTAAAGCGGCATAAGCAAACCACCATTATGACTTGTAAATGAAATAGAAGAATAATTAATATCTGGTAAAAGAATTTTAATATTTGATTTCTTTATTTCACTTATATATTTTGAAAATTTAACATCGTTTGCACCATATTGTTGATCTAAAATTGCTGAATAAAATTGAATTGGATAATTAGCTTTTAAATAAGCTTCTTTACATGCAATCATTGCATAACTTACTGCATGAGCTTTATTAAAACCATAATTAGCGAATTTTAAGATTTGTGAAAATAAAGTTTCAGCTTCTTGGATCGTATGATTTTTGCTTAATGCACCTTTTATAAATTTATTTTTCATTTCTAAAAGAACGTTTCTATCTTTTTTACTAATAGCTTTTCTAAAGATGTCAGCATCAGTAAAAGTGAATCCAGAAAATACTTGAGCAATTTGCATAATTTGCTCTTGATAAACTATGATTCCATAAGTTTCTTTTAATATTGGTTCGAGGTCTTTTGAAATATAAGTAATTCTTTCTTTTCCTTCTTTTCTTCTAGAATAATTAGGAATAAATTGCATAGGACCTGGTCTATCTAAAGAGATAGTTGCAACAACATCAAGGAAACAATTTGGCCTAATATTTATAAGCGCATTAAGACTTGCACTTGTATCAAGTTGAAAAATACCCATCGTTTTTAATTCACTTAAAAGAGTGAAAATTTCTTGTGTATCATAAGGTATGTCTTCCATTTTTATTTGAGTTTTGCAGTCTTTTTCAATATTTTGAAGGCATTTTTCAATAACTGTTAAATTTGATAAACCTAATAAATCCATCTTGAGGAAGCCTTGCTTTTCTAAATAATCTTTTTCAAATTCAACAACTAAACCTGTTTCGCTTTCATAGTCACAAGGTATAACTGAGAGCAAATCATCTTCATTTAAAATGACGCCAGCAGCGTGAAGTCCTCTTTGTCTAGGGAGACCTTCAATTCTATGAGCTTCTTTAAAAAGGAACTGATATTCTTCATCAGAATCAATGAGATTTTTTAAAGCTGGAATATTTTCATAAGCATAATCTAACGAGAAATTTTTTGCATTTTCATCTTTAAAATTATCAGGTATGGCTTTCGAAACTTCGTTAACAATAGTTTGCTCAATTCCATAAACTCTACCTGTATCTCTTATTGCCTGTTTAGCAGCAATGGTTTGAAAAGCTGATACTCTAGCAACGTGATTATAACCATATTTATTAATAAGATATTCGATGACATCCTCTCTTTTGATGTCAGAAATATCAATATCAATATCAGGCATCGAATTTCTTTTAATATTTAAAAATCTTTCAAATAAAAGATTATATTTAATAGGATCAACATCAGTGATTCCTAATGCATAAGAAATTAAACTACCAGCAGCTGAACCTCTACCAGGACCGACAGGAATATTATTATTTTTTGCAAAATTAATGTAATCTTGAACAACTAAAAAATAATTAATGAAACCCATTTTTTTGATTACTGAATATTCTTGATTAAGTCTATTTTTATAAATTTTATTATTTAAATCGATATTTAATTTTGATACGCCATCATTGATTTTATTAACAAAAAAATCTCTTGTTTCTTCATCACTAAAATCTTTAAGATAATGAATTAATTTTCCTCTTTTGTTATCAAAATCAAAATTAATCATTTTATAAATAGAAGAAGTAGTATTTATTTCCTCTTCGTTATAAAAATGAGATATTTCATCTTTTGATTTCAAATAAAAATAAGGATAACTACTTTCAAAATTTCTATCAATCGACCTATTTTCTCTAATTGCATCTAAAACATCGATTACTTTAGCGTCTTCTTTATTAACATAAGATACAAAAGGGAAAGCAACGATATTAAGTTTGTTTTTATCAGCAAAATTTCTAATTAAATTAGCATGAGGAACGCTATTATCAGTATAAATTTCTAGCCCAATATAAAAATCATCAAAATACGATGATATTTTTTTGATAATTGGTAATAAATTATCATTTATTTGATTAAAACATGAATTTTTATTAGTTGGAATGATACAAATAACATCTTTAAAATAATCTTTTAATTCATCTAAAACAATTTCTTTATCGTTATATTTATTTTTTGAAATTAAAGAAACTATTTTACATAAATTACGATAACCATTTTCATTTTTTAATATTAAAGAAAGATAAAAATCTTCAACTTCGATATCAAGACCAAAGATTGGCTTAATATTATTTTCTTTTGCTAAACTATTAAATTCAGGATAGGAATACATGACATTTAAATCACATATTCCTATCTCTTCATATCCGTATTTTTTGGCTACATTAAATAAATTCTTTAAAAGAATACCACTTTTTAAGAAACTGTAGCTTGTTCGGATATGAAGAGGAATAAATGCCATTATTTACTTTCTTTAATTAATTGATCTAATCTATCGATAAATTTAGGAAGTTCAGTAAGGTCTTTGATTTGACAACCACTAGCTTGAGCATGTCCACCACCTTTAAATTCACTTGCGACACCGTTAATTGTGTAATTTCTTGATCTAAGTGAAATTCTAAAACATGGTTCAGTAACATCTTCAGTAATTGAACACCAAATATTAATTCCTTTTATATTAGCGAAAAGATTTACATTTTCTTTGCCTCTATCACATGTGATATTTAAAGCATTTAAATCTTTTTCAGTTAACACATAATAAGCAACACCTTCTGGTGAAACTTTGAAATTATTAAGAATAAATTTAGTGATTTCAAGATCTTCAACATTCTTTTCATACATTTTTTCGTAAATTTTTGTAATGTTAAGACCTGTTTCAATTAATCTAGATGCTATAGCAAAAGTGTGAGCAGTTGTAGAACTGTACATAAATCTTCCTGAATCACCAACTAAAGCAATATAAAAATATTTTGCAGCTACTTCAGGAAATACAAATTTACCTTTAAAATTTAAAAGCATGTTGCAAACAAGTTCACTAGCTGCAGATTTAGCTGTATCTACGATTGGTAAATCAAAAATATTATCAGTTGCTGGGTGATGGTCTACTTTAATTGTAAATTTAGCTTTTTGAAAACGTGGATCAGCGATACGTTTTAAATCACCAACGTCAACGATAATAGCTAAAAAATCATCGTCAAACCAATCATCTGATAATTTATCAGTTTCTGGAAATAATCCACGTGGAGTAAAGACAACGTGATTATCTCCAAAGCATCTAACTTCTTTTTCGGGGAAATTGGCATTAATCCATTCTTTGAGACCAAATTGTGTCCCTAGTGCATCAAAGTCAGGCATAATATGTCTAAAAATGCCAATTTTATTGTATTTTTTGATTTGTTTTAAAACAGAAGCGTATTCTTTTTCAAATTTTTTCCCTTCTAATTTTATGTAGTTAGTTTTAATTTCCATTTGTATTCCCTTTATTTTAAGCAAATTCTATATGCATCACGTGCAATCATGACTTCTTCGTCTGTAGGAATGACTGCAACTTTAATGTTTGAATCATCTGTTGAGATGAGTCCTTCAAATCCTCCAACACCTTTATTATTTAATTCATCACTGTAATTAACTTTAAGTGCTTCATGAATGTTATCTAAAACATATTTTCTATATTCAGGTGCGTTTTCACCAATACCAGCTGAGAAGATAATTAAATCACATCCACCAAGTCTAACAAAATATTCACCAATATAATCAGCAACTCTTCTTGCCCATAATTTAATAGCTAATTGAGCTCTTTGATTACCTTTATGTGCTTCGTTTGCAACATCTCTTGAGTCATTTGAAATTCCGCTGACACCAAGTAATCCACTCTTTTTATTCATTTCTTGGAAGATTGTTTCATAATCTTTACCAGTCATTGCTTGAATTTGATAGAAAACACTTGGATCCATATCTCCAGTTCTTGAGTTCATCATAATTCCACCAAGTGGAGTTAAACCCATTGATGTAGCAACACACTTTCCGTTTTTAGTAGCAGTAATAGAAGCACCACTTCCTAAGTGGCAAATAATCATTCTCTTATCTTTTGATTCTGGAATATATTTTTCTCCAACTTCAGAAAGATATTTGTGGCTTGTACCATGAGCACCATATCTTCTAATTGAATATTTTTCAGTGTATTCAAATGGGATAGGGAATGTGTAATCTTCAGCTTCCATTGTTTGGTGGAAAGCAGTATCAAAAACAGCAATTTGAGGTACTTCAGGAAGAATTTTCTTGAATGCTTCATAACCAACTAAGTGTGCTTTATTATGAAGTGGAGCAAGTGGTATTAAACTTTCAACTTTTTTAACTGTATCATCATTCCAAAGAACAGATTCTTTAAAATAACTACCACCTTGAACAACTCTGTGTCCGACAGCTTTAATTTCATCTAAGCTTTTAATAATGTTTTTTGAGATTAATGCATCAACAATCTTTTTAACAGCATAGCCGTGATCTGGCACTGGGATAACAACAGTGTCTTTTTCTCCATTATACTTAATAGTGAAGATTCCATCTTCGTGGCCAATTCTTTCAACAATGCCAGAACAAATAACAATTTCTTCAGGCATTTCATAAAGTTTAAATTTTACACTGCTTGATCCGCAGTTAACAGACATAACTTTTTCCATATTTTTAACTCCTAATAATTTAAAAATGCTTATACATTATAAACTTAATTAACTCCAATTTTAAGAACTTTACGCATTTATTATTAAATAAGTATATTATTTACATATATTTATATATTTAGGATAGCAAAACATGTTAGAGAGGAAAGATTATGCCAAAAATTAATGAAAAACTTCAATTATTGAAAAAAATTGCCCATAGTTTTAATGAAAATGGAATTGAATGGGCTTTAGGGGCTTCGCTAATGCTGTATCTTAAAGGAATTGTTCCTGATTTTCATGATATTGACTTAATGATTTCTATGAAAGATGCAGATAAAGCAAAAGAGATCTTATCAGAAATGGGAAAAATTTGTCCTCCTAATCCGATACAAAACCCAATTTATCACACAAAAAGATTTATGGAATTTGTGATTGATTCAATTGATGTTGACCTTATGGCAGGCTTTATTATTGAAAAAGATAGCAAAATTTATGACTGCTCTTTACATAAAAATCAAATTGTTGAAGAAGTGAAATTAGATGGAGAATCTATCCCTTTACAATCTCCACTTTTATGGTCTAAATATTATCATTTAATGGGAAGAGATGAGAAAGGTTCAATGATTGAAAAGGCTCTTTCTAACAAAAAAATAAATGAAAATAAATGAAACTTTATATAGAAAAACAATCATAATTTTATTCAAAAATTTAAATTTTTTAGTTTTTAGAATAAATGTAAATTATAAATGTAAATTTTTCAGTAAAATGTTATGAAAATATGAAAATTTTCAATAAAAATGTGATTTTTCTTTATTAAATTTATACAAAAATATATAATCAATTTATTAGGAGACTAAAAAGTATTATGGATATTTTAAACGAATATTTGAATGGTCAAGCTATTGATGCCTATAATTATTTTGGCGCACATTTTATTAGAAAGGAAATTAGAGAAACTGTTAAAGTTCCTTTAAAAAAAGACCCTACTAAATTTAAATACGCAAGCAAAAAAAGAATCGCAGAAGGTGTTGTATTTAGACTTTATGCACCTTTGGCTTCAGATGTTAGCGTAATTGGGGATTTTAATAATTGGGATCCTACTAAAAACAAGTTGGAAAAGATCGATTCTAGTGGTGTATTCGAAACTTTTATTGAAGGATTGCATAATTATTCTTTCTATAAATATCATTTTAAAAACGCAAAAGGATATTATGTCGATAAAGCTGATCCTTTCGCATTTTTAAGTGAATATAGACCAGGCTCATGCTCAAGACTTTTCAATATTAATGGATTTATTTGGCACGACAAGCCATTTTTAGATAATAGAACAAGAAATTTTGATAGACCAATGAGCATTTACGAAATGCATATTGGAAGTTGGAAAGGCAAAGTTGATGGTAGAAGTTTATCTTATGAAGAAGTAGCTGATTACTTAATTCCTTATATTAAGGAACTTGGCTACACGCATATTGAACTTATGCCAATTACTCAATATCCATTTGATGGAAGTTGGGGATATCAAGCAACTGGATTTTATAGTGTAGATAGTCGCTATGGAAATCCAATGCAACTTATGTCATTCGTCGATAGAATGCATCAAGCAGGAATTGGTGTTATTTTAGATTTTGCTCCAGTTCACTTTGCAAATGACCCATGGGCGCTTGCCGAATTTGATGGAAGCAACATGTATGAATATGGAAATGAGCATAAATATTCACCTTGGGGAAGCCTTCAATTTGATTTAGGAAAAGATCCAGTTAGATCATTCTTAATGAGTGCGATGAACTTTTTCTTAGAATATTTCCATTTTGATGGTGTTAGAGTTGACGCTGTAAGTAACATTCTTTATTGGGATGGAAATAAAAATAATGGTGAAAATACTGGTGCAACTGAATTTATAAAAAGATTAAATTCAAAGCTTCATAAATCACATGATTCAATCATGATGATTGCTGAAGATTCAACAGATTTTACAGGTGTTACTAAACCTGTTGAGTATGGTGGACTTGGATTTGATTATAAATGGGATTTAGGTTGGATGAACGATACATTAAAATATTACGCAACTGACCCTATTTATAAAAAATATGATCACAATAAATTAACTTTCTCAATGGCATATTTCTTTAGTGATAATTTCATGCTTCCTTTATCTCATGATGAAGTAGTTCATGGAAAAGGTACAATTTTAAATAAAATGTGGGGAAATTATGAACAAAAATTTGCCTTAGTAAGAAATTTATATACTTATCAATTTGGACATCCAGGCAAAAAACTCAACTTTATGGGAAATGAACTTGCAAGTTGGGATGAATGGAATGAAACACGTTCATTGCCTTGGGAATTAAAACGTTTTCCAAAGCATGACAGCGTTTCAAGACTTGTAAGAGACTTAAATCTTATTTATAGAAAAGAACCTGCAATGCATGTTGAAGAACATAACCCAGTTCATTTTAATTGGTTAATGGTTGATAACAAAAATGATAGTGTCTTCGCTTTTGAAAGAAGAGTTGGAGATTCTCACTTAGTATTTGTTTATAACATGACTCCAAATTATTATGAAAATTACGACATTGGCATTACCCGTGAAGGAACTTATATAGAAATTTTTAATAGTGATAAAGATGTATATGGCGGAACAAACGCATATAACGGAGTTGAAATTATGTCCTATTATTATGGACCAGAAAACAAACCACATAAAATTACTATTAAGTTAGCTGGGTTTGCTGCTTGTATATTTAAATACGCACATAAAAATTAAAAAAAGGAACAAAAAATATGATTTTTAATAACAAAGAAGAATTTATTAAAGAGTATGTCTCTAGAATTGAAGCAAAATATGGACGTGCTCCAAAAGATGCTCATATTTATGAAAAATATGACATTTTAGGTGAAATGGTTAGAGATTATGCTGGTACAAACTGGAGACAAACTCACGAATACATTGAACAAAAGCATGAAAAACAACTCATTTATTTTTCAATGGAATTTTTAATGGGTAGATTATTAACAAATAATCTTATGAACCTTGGAATTTATGACATTTGTAAAGATGGATTAAACGAACTTGGAATTGATATTGGCGAACTTGAAGATATGGAAGCTGATGCTGGACTTGGAAATGGTGGCCTTGGAAGATTAGCTGCATGTTTCTTAGATTCAATTGCAAGTTTAGGGTATCCAGGACATGGAAACTGTATACGTTATGAATATGGATTTTTTAAACAAAAAATTGTTGATGAAAAACAAGTTGAATTACCAGATCAATGGCTTCAAAACGGATTTGTTTGGGAAGTTAGAAAGCCAAAACATTCAGTAGAAGTTAACTTTTATGGTAATGCTGAAACTTTCTTAAAACCTAATGGTGGATATGGAATTAAAACTGTTAATTCAACTAAAGTAACTGCTTGTCCATATGATGTTTCAATTGTTGGCTATAGAAATGGTGTTGCTAATAATTTAAGACTTTGGAGAGCTCAACCAAGTGAACAAAATTTACCTACAAATATCTCATTTGAAGAATATTTAAAACAAATTAACGAATTATGTCATGGTCTTTATCCAGATGATACAACTGAACATGGAAAATTATTAAGACTTAGACAACAATATTTCTTTGTAAGTGCTGGAATTCAAAGTGCAATTAGAGGATTTACACGTCTTGGACTTGATTTACATGATTTCTATAAATATTATGTTTTCCAACTTAATGATACACACCCAATTTTAGCAATTCCTGAATTGATGAGAATTTTAATGGATGAACATGGCTTTGGATGGGAAGAAGCATGGGAACAAGTAACACATTGTATTGCATACACAAACCACACAATTATGCCTGAAGCATTGGAAAAATGGCCTGTTCAATATATCCAAACATTAATGCCACGTTGCTATATGATTATTGAAGAAATCAATAGAAGAATGATTATTTGGATGAATTCAAATAATGTTAATGAAGGTGAAATGTACAACATGTCAATCATTAAAGATGGCATGGTTAGAATGACAAATCTTGCTATCTTTGCTTGCTTTAGTGTTAATGGTGTTGCTGCTTTACACACAGACATTTTAAAGAAAGAAACGTTTAAAGATTTCTATAAATATTTCCCTGAAAAGTTCAACAATAAAACAAATGGTGTTACACATAGAAGATGGTTAATGTACTCAAACCCAGAACTTTCTAAATTAATAACATCAAAAATTGGTGATTCTTGGATTATGAATCCTGATGATTTAGAAAAACTTCTTAAATTCCAAGATGATAAAGAAACTTTATCTGAATTAAGACAAGTTAAACATGAAAATAAATTAAGACTCGCTAAATATATTGAAAAAAAATATGGAATCACAATTGATACACATTCTATTATCGATACACAAATTAAACGTTTACATGCTTATAAAAGACAACTTTTAAATGTATTTAGAATTATTCACGACTACTATGAAATTAAGACAAATCCAAATTTCAAAATGGTTCCTCATACATTTATATTTGGCGCAAAAGCTGCTCCAAGCTATGCATTCGCAAAGCAAATTATTAACTTAATTAATGCTGTTGCTAATGTTGTTAATAATGATTCAGATGTTAATAAATATATGAAGATTGTATTTATGGAAAACTATGGTGTTAGCCTTGCTGAACTCATTATTCCAGCAACAGATATCAGTGAACAAATTTCAACTGCTGGAAAAGAAGCAAGCGGAACAAGCAACATGAAATTTATGATGAATGGTGCATTAACGCTTGGAACATTAGATGGTGCTAACGTTGAAATTCACGATAGAGTTGGCGATGAAAATAGCTTTATTTTCGGCTTAAAAGTTAAAGACATTGAAGATATCAAGAAGAGTGGACAATATAATCCATGGGATTTATATAATCAAAGTAAAGAAATTAGAAGAATCCTTGATAGTTTATTCTCAGGCCCATGGTGCGAAGGCGTTCAAGATAGATTCAGAGGTATCTTTGATGAAATTATGAATCACAACGATGAATATTTCATCTTACTCGACTTTGCAAGTTACATTGATGAATGTGCAAAGATTGAAAAATATTATGAAAAACGTGATGCATGGACAAAATCTTGCTTAATTAATATTGCACGTAGTGGATATTTCTCAAGCGATAGAACTATTGAACAATACAATAATGATATTTGGCATCTTAAAAAAATTAATTTAATGAAATAGATTTTTATTTAAAAAAAGTTAATTATCACTTAAAATGATTTCAGTGATAATTAGGAGGTACTAATAATGGTAGTATTATTATCAGAAGGCGCGATTATTGGCCTTGCAGTTGTAGGTGTAGTAGTTTTATTAGCTATTATCTTTGCATGTTGGTGGATTTCAACAAGTAACTGGTTCAAAAGAGCAAAAGTTAAAGTTGATGAAGCTAACAGTGGAATCGATGTTGCATTAACAAAGAGATATGATTTATTAACTAAATTACTTGCTTCTGTTAAAGGATATGCAAAACATGAATATGAAACTCTCAGTCAAGTTATTGCAATGAGAAGTGGAAATAATATTAAAGATTTAAGCTTAGAAGAAAAGAGCGCTTTGAACTCACAACTTAGTCAAGTTCAAAAAGGTATCAATATTGTTATGGAACAATATCCACAACTTAAAGCTGATACTCAATTTACAAATCTTCAAAATCAAACAGCTGATTGTGAAGAACAACTTCAAGCTGCTCGCAGAGTTTATAATTCAAATGTAAGCGGATTCAACCAAAAGAGAGTTAGTTTTCCTTCATCAATGGTTGCTAATGCTATTGGATTTAGACAAGACCTTGAATTCTTCAAAGCAGAAGAAGAAAAACGCAAAGACGTTACTTTTGATTTCTAATTAAATGGAAAAGCAAGAGTTTTTAGAAGGGCTAGATAAAAAGAGATTAGAATATAAGAAAAAAGCAATGAAATTAATCATTGCTTTTTCTTGCGTTTCAGTAGTTGGTGCCCTTCTTTGGTTATTAGATTTTTTATTTTTTTGTGAAATGCTGGGCGATGAAAGTGGATCAATTATTTCACTTTTTGGCATTTTAATGATGGTGGCAGGCATTGTTGGCATCTTTATTATGGTAGGTCGCTTAAATGCTAAATTTAAAAGCGATTTCTCATCATTTTTTACAACAGATGTGCTAGGTGCTTTTTATAAAGAAGGATATGAATCTTTCCCTGGACAAGGCTTAACATATGATGAAATGAATGCTTCTCAAGTTTTCACAACACCTGATTTTTATAAAAGTCAGAATTTATTTGTAACAAGCTATAAAGGAATTAAAATTAGAAGTTCAAATTTCTGCTTTACTTATGTTCATGAATATAAAGATAAAGATGGACACGTACAAAAAGTTAACGTAGACCATAATGGAAGAGGATATATATTCGAAATTCCAAGAAAATTCGATCATTTCTTTATATCTTTAGAAAAAGGTGCGTCTAGTGAATTATATCGTACACCAACTTCAAGAAGTAAAGTTGAATTTGAATCATTAGATTACAATAAGAAATTCAATTCTTATTCAAGCGATCAAACATTCGCTTTCTATATGATGACTCCACAAGTTCAATTAGCTTTACTTGATTTTGATGAAAAGATTAATTCTAAAGTTGTATTTTCGTTAAACGAAAACAAGATGTATGTATTTTTAAATGAATTTAGTAGTAAAGTACATATTTCTATATTTAAAAAAGTAACAGAAAAAGATATCGACAATTTTCTTATTGAATTACGTTTACCTTTGGTATTATTAGATTCTCTAGATTTAGATAAAAATAAATATCTTGATACTAATTTAGCAAAATAAAATGGTGGGAAATTTTATTCTCACCATTTTCATTTAGCTTCTAAGTAATAAAAAAAGTCCGTATCGGAGTATACGTCAAAATATTACACATATAAAAAAAGAAAAAAAGATAATCAGTTCAGT
>UQXJ01000018.1 GCA_900545015.1 uncultured Mollicutes bacterium
AATTATTACAAGCTGAGATTATTGAGCGAGTGGCTGGATATGGTAAAGGAAAATACAAATTCAAGAAATAGCATTTCGGCAATGAGACGCTACCGAATGGGATTGATGTTATTTCTCTGTACTTAAATTTCGTGAATAAAATGAATATAAACACGAACTTACTTTATATGATTTGCTTAATATTTCAAAAAAACTATGCATGATACTTCAACAGATATTTCTAAATATTCTAATTTTATTAAAAGCTTACAATACGTATCAGATGTCTATGTTATCAGAAGATGGAGTGATGACATTCTTAATTTAAATGATAAAGAATTTGCTAAAAGCTAAGCTGAAAACAGGTTGATAGAAACTGGAAATAAAGAATAAGAAATCATGCAATTCAACACAGGTTAGTTTGCTATATGAAAACCTTCGATGGGATTTTAATTTACTGTAATTTGAGATGTTGGCGTAAATAATGGCGTAAATTTGGCATAGATTTTATTGATGATATTTGAGACAAAGGCATTCAATTTATGAATAATAAAAGCACAATTACTATTGAGCAAATTGCTTCTATAACAAGGTTATCATCAAGGACAGTTCAAAGAATTATTAAAGATTTGCCTGCTCAATGTAAGATATCTAAAATCAGCACAAAAGGTGGCCATTTGGTAATAACGTAGATTTTTGTAAGAGATAAGGAAAACATTTTAATTTAGTGTTTTTAAGCAATTATGTGTCATAAATTCAAAATAATTTTAAGTTTATGACACATAATTTGATTTTTTGATATAAATTTTGACATTTTGCCAAGCTAAGTGACATTTGAAGTGACATTTTTGCCAAATGAAGTGACAAACTAGTGACAAAACCAGTGATGCCACTGATGAAACAAATAATTATACTTAGTAAATTAGACTTAAAAGCATTTGCTTATCAACGGAAAGCAATCTTATACATAAAAAATGAATTTAATCATAAACTTGGTTTATCTGATTTGCTTAATATTTCAAAGAACGTTGTTCATGATACTTCAACTGATATCTATAAATATTCTAATTTTATTAAAAGCTTACAATGCGTTTCAGATATCCATGCAATTAGAAAATGGTGCAATGAAATCCCTAAATTAAATGATGAAGAATTTGTTAAAAGCTTAGTTGAAAGCAAATTAATAGAAACAGGAAATTCGGAATAAGAAATGATCTAATTAAACACAGGTTAGTTTGCTATATGAAAACCTTCGATGGGATTTTAATTTATTATAATTTGACATGTTGGCGTAAATAATGGCGTAAATTTGGCATAGATTTTATTGAGGATGTTGGAGAAAAAGTTACTGAATTAATGAAAAATAAAAACGCAATTACTATTACGCAAATTGCTTCTATAACAATGTTATCATCAAGGAAAGTTCAAAGAATTATTAAAGATTTGTCTGCTCAAGGTAAGATATCTAGAATCGGCACAAAAGGTGGTCATTGGGTAATAAAGTAGATTTTTGCAAGAGATTAGGAAAGGAGTAAGCGCATAATGAAATATGAAATTGTCACTTTTGTAAACGATGAAGTTAGATTGGATGTTAATGTATCACCTAGTGAGGATACCGTTTGACTTTCATTGGCTGATATGTGTTTGCTGTTTGGCAGGGATAAATCAGTTAATTCTTGACATATTAAAAATGTAATTTTAGAAAATAATTTAGATGTTAATCAAGTTGTTGCAAAAAATGCAACTACTGGAAATGATGGGAAGACATATATTGTTTCATTCTATAATCTAGATGTGATTATTCCTTTAGGATACAAAGTACATTCACAAAATGGAATTATGTTTAGAAAATGGGCTAATAGTGTTTTGAAAGAATATTTGTTAAAAGGTTAAATATGAGTATGAAGACACTGGTTTAGGTTTTAGATTTACTTTTTATAGAAAAAAATGTCCATGGACATGTCCAAGTAAAACTAAGCGATAGAGACTTAAAAATACTCGAAATAATGAAAGAAGATTCCTCAATAACGATTAAAGATTTGTCTAAAGAATTTAATGTGACAGAAAAAACAATTTTTAGAGCTATCCAAAAGCTAAAAGAATTAAACAAAATAGAACGAGTTGGATTAGATAAAAATGGTTATTGAAAAGTATTAGGATAATGAAAAGAGTAATTGCATTTATCATTAGGTCGGCTTTTTCTTATTACACGAAAGGGTGTTTCAAATAGTTTCAGGGGTATTTCATTTGTATTACCATACTAATCCTAATACATTATTAGACTAAAGGATATCCATACAATTTCTTGTTTTTTAATGGTTTATAAATAAGACGAATGAATTTTCTTATAGTTATAACTAAAACGCGAGAATTTTTTATGCTTTGATACTTTATTAATTTCTTATCATAAAAAGATTTAAAGACAGCATTGTTGCTAATAACTGAAGAAGTAGCTTCAATAAGATAATTACGTAAAAAAAGTATTACCAACTTTTTAAGAGAATTATCTTCCGAAGTTAAATCACGAGAATTATGTTGGTCCCAATAGATGCCAGAATATTTAGCAACGGCATCATCAAAGCGACTTTATGCTATTTCTATGAATGTGATAGAGTCCAAGGTGTTGATTATACACAACGTGAACTTTCACTTGAATTGGGTATTGTAAATAAAAGTGGTATAAAGGATATTAATCATAATACCCAAGATGAAGAAAACTAATATAGAAACAAACGCATAGCAAGAAACAAATTTAGAAAATTGGAAAATACTAAATTTATATCAAGTTTGTTACGTAAAAAAATACGAGGAAAGAACTTGTATAATGAAGGCTTTTGGGGAATATCTTTAACTTCAAAAGAAAGATGAAAAAATGCTCGTATGGACGGCTTAAAATTTGGAGTCATAGTTACTTTAAAAAATATAAAAGAAAATAGAATTGAAGAATTTAAACTCTCTTGTTTATTAAGAGGATACATAACTAATGAAATCGATATTAAAAATAAAATTGATATTTATAATGCAGCACAAGGAGAAATTGTATTTGAATAATGATTCATTATTGTGAAATTTTGCTTAACTAATAAGCTTTTAATTTAGTTTAGTCATTTTTTTAACTAAATAAAATTCTACGATTATAATCATATAAATTACAATCGATGACGTATGAGATTAAAAAATGTATTATTTTTGACAAATTATATGAAATGTTGTAATTTGGAAGCACATATTTTAAGGGGGTTATTAAATATGGTTAATAGAAAAATTACATTAGGCTTATTAGCACTCGTAGGTGGGCTAACAATCGTAGGAAGTGGATTTAGTGCTTGGTATTTTAATAGTGCTGATGTTAAGGGAAGTAGCAGTATTAATGCTCAAGTTGCAGATGTTGCAGAAGACTTTGGAAAAATTACAACAAGTGATGTTGCAGGACTAGCGTTAGAACTTGATCAAGGTGGATATGAAAATAAAGCTAATGCTGAAAAAGGAATTTCTTTTAAAAAAGAAATGATTTTACATAATGAACCAATTACTGCAACATACAGTATTGAAGAAGGAAAATCATTACACGCTATGAATGCTGGATTAACGGCTACATTTGATTGTGTTATTACATTAAAGAAAGAACTCGCTGAATATATCGAATTTAAACCTACTTTTTATAGTGAAGCTTTTACCGTAGTAACAGATACAGTAACGAATAATAGTACAATCACACTTAGTAAACCAATTACATTTATTGCTGGTAAAGTTACTGAAACTTACTCTTTCGATATCTCAACTGATACTGATCTTGTTAATAAAGCTTTTAAGTATAAAGAAGGCAAAAAACCACAAAATAAAACTGATTTTGATAAATTATATGCATTAAATGATACTACTACAAATGTTTACCAAAATGCATTAGCATTCTCATATTCATTAAACGTTAAAGCAAAATAATTCCTCTTTATTCTTTTATAAAGGAGTAATAGTTAAATGTCTGGATCAGGTCGATTAATCGAAGTTGCTTTTTACGTAGCTTTATTTACTATTATAGGTTTAGCTATTACTTTTTCGCTTCTTTTCTTTTTATATGCTATGTATAAAAAAAGACATATAAGATATGGACATGAAGATGAAAAAATCTTAATAAGTTTAAAGAAAAAACATAAAAAGAAATTATTAAAAAGTGACAATGAATTTATTGATGCTTATTGCTCAAGTAGCGATAAGCATCAAATAGAATACTCAAATAAGGTTCATAATGTTGAAACTTATGTTTATTTGCATCCTTTTAATAAAGATGCTAGTAGAACAAAAATGAGTGATTTAATTGAAATTTCTGAAGAAAAAGAAATAAAAAAGAAGAAAATATCGAGAATATTTTCAGTTATATTTTCAGTCTTATTATTAGTTCTAATTGGCTTTATAGCAACGTACAAAATAAATGGTGATTTATTTTATTTTGGTGATTCTACCTATCTTGTTATTCAAACAGGATCAATGGAAAAAGCTAATGAAAAGAACACATATCTTAAAGACAATAATTTAAACAATCAAATAACGCAGTTTAGTATGATTGGATTAAACAAAGTGAATGAAGAAGACATTAAAGTATATGATGTCATTGGCTTTAAAGATGAAAAAGGTGACATTATTGTACATAGATTAATTAGAATTAATCATAATACTGAAGAAAATAAAAATTATTACACTTTTAGAGGTGATGCAAATTCATCTAGTGCAAGTTATGAACTTGCTGTTGCTTACGATAAAATAGTAGGTAGATTTGATGGAAAAGAAAATTATGGACTTGGAGTTCTTGTAACATATCTTAAAAGTTCAGCAGGAATTGTAGCTTTAGCGAGTGCAATTGTTTTTATATTAAGTTTTAATATGTCAGAAGATTCAATCGATAAAGAATATAAAAAACGTTTTAAATATATTGCTAAGCTTTATGATGAAAGCGGTGACATAGGAGTACATTTACATGAACTTTCGTAAGATTCTTTATGTATTTATTCCTCTTATTTCTTTATTAACTATTTTTGGCGTTGCTTTTTCTATCTGGGTTTTTGATGTAGATACAGTAAAAGATGTAAATAATGGAATAAATATAAAAATAAACGATGAAATAAAAGTTGGTAATTTAAAGGTAATTAGCTGTCCTGATTTAGTTATTTTTAGTGAAGGCGTTGGAAAGTTAGAAGATTTAACAGATGGAATTGAATTTTATAATTATTCAGAAAATAACAAATTAAATGAAAGTGTCTTTGTTAAAGATTCTAGATTAATTGTTGATTATGAAATTATCGATTCTAATGATTCAGTTAATTATTTATCAAATTGCTCAATGTTTATTAATATTGATCCTAATAATTCAGGAACTGAATCATTAAAAAATTACATTACATTAACATCTAAATACACTGATTGCTCAAAACCATCAGGTTATGATTTTAAAAAATATATAAAAATATTAAATAAAGGTGAAATTTATCCTCTTGGTGGATTTAGATTTGAAATGGATTTAAATGAAGCGATTCAATATATTGATTTAGATAAAAAACCAAATACAATTGAATCATATAATAATCTATTTAATAAAATTAAAACTTTAAAAAATTTGATTATTGAAATCAAATTTAGGATTGAATAACGATGAATAGATGGTTTAATAAAATACTTTTATTTATAAGCTGTATTTTCATAGGGTTAACATCTTTTGGCTTTTCTTTTTGGTATTTTAGTGCACCTAAAGAAGCAGAAGATAATATCGAAACAAGTTTTAAAATTGATGATATTAAAGAAAATTATAGATTTGGTAAAACAGGAGATGAAAAGCGTTACACTTTATATTTATTTCCTAGTGCTGCTTATATGTTTTTATATGGAAGATATTTAGAAGATTCAAGTAATGAATATGGAACACATTATCTTCCTGAAGAAGAATTTGGTTATAAAGAAGTATTAACAAATGAAACTGGTAATGTTTTAACTGATAATAACGGAAAAGCCTTATTTAAATTAAGTGAAAATACTGGAAAATATGATTCTAAAGTAAGTTATGATGGTGCTTATAAATTATTTTTAGATCATTTCTTTAATTATGATAATAGTTTTGAAGTTGGAGGAAATGGAAGTTCATCAACGACTAACGATATTTATTCTTATTCAAAAAATAAATATGGCAGAGACTATGGACTACCAACTGATGGATTTACTTTTAGCACCAATAATAATGATTTAGAAAGATACAATAGTCGTGATTTATTTTCTCGTGATAGACTTGGATGCTGGGAAGATTCATATTATTATGGAAATAGTTTATTAAATGGCTCATCATCAACTGGAAGTGAACTAGTGTCATATGCTGAAGCAAATGAGACTAATACAGGTCGATATCTTCCTATTAAAATAACTGTAACGAATACATTATCAATTGATCTTTTATCAAAAGTTGTTGGTGGCGTTTTTAGTTCGATGGGTGATTCAGTAAAATGGTACAATTTTAGTTTTACAAACTGGACATATGTCTCAAAAGATACATCAACAAATTCATATTTTTATCCATATAGTTGGCGACCAAATAGTTATACAACTGATTCATTTAAACCAGTTGGCGAAGCATTTAGTGCAAAAGATATTAATCGTACATTTGATATTTTTGAAGATTTAGATAAATATGCTGATGAAAATGGCGTAATTAGATTATTTCCTCTTTTTTCTAATGGTAAAAAATATCATTCTGGAAGCTATGAAGATGGCGGAGGAGATGCTTTTAAACTTGTAGGAAATTATAAGGATTCAACTAAAAAACCAACTTACAAATATTTCATGCCATCATCTGAAAGAATAAATGAAGGAAATGGCAATTTTAATGGAACAAATATTCCAAATTCTGAAATTCGTTATTATTCATACGACTATTTATCATTAAAGAAAAATCACAATTATAGTGATTTAAGCATTTTTATTGACTGGGTGCGTTCAGGAAGTGCAACTTGGAAAGGCGACTGGGCTAATATCTATAAATTAGATTTAAATTTTTTAAATAACGAATTAATTAATAAATATGGTGATGGACTATATAATTTTTATTTATTTCAAGGAAACTATAAAAGAACAAGCGGACAAAATATAAATTATGATGACTTTTATAATAAGATAATTAATGAAGCAACAGGAGAAAATGGATTTAATTCACTAAAAGGAAAATCGATTCATTTAATAAATCTATCAAATTTAATTCAAAATTTTGGTGAATATAATAAATCACCAGTTGTTTTTGGAATTGAAAAGATTGGTGATCCTAAAATCATTAGTGATTTTGATTTAAAAGAAAATGGAACTAATTTAAGTTATGAATCAATTGATAAATTAGATGATTATATTTTAGAAAAATCAGTAACAGCACATGGATTTACTCGTCTTGAAACTCCACTTTATGGAAGAAACGGAGAAATAAATAACTATACATATTCATCAAATAACTTAAATGAAAGAAATCCGTATACATATATTGCTAAAAACGTTAATTTTATGAATGCTAAAACAAATTATTTCATGATTGCTTTTAGTGATGTTTTTATTTCAAATATTAATATTCATTTATATAATGCTGATTATAATAGCGTGATTAATAATCCAACAATTTCAGGAACAGAATACACTTATAATCCTGAAGATGTATTTTTAAATGCTAGTGAATATATTAAAAACGTTGAATTTATTACTGAAAATGATGGTAAGAAATATTTAATGTTTAGCTTTAATAATGATGAAGATAAAGGCCTTTACGATATGCTTTTAATTTATGAATCAAATAATGCTTTTGGCTTATATTTTTATAGACATACTAATTTATTCTGTAAAGTCTTTGATAAAGATTTAGTTGAAACTACTGATAATTTTATTAATCACGACGAAGCTAATTTAGCAAAAAATGGCATAAATTTAATATTCAAAAAGAAATATTTCTTAGGTTTAAATATGAGACGTGACAATAAAAATGAAGTGGAAGGGAAAGATGAAACTTTAGAAGAAGCGATTATTAATTACACTAAAAATAAATATGGAACAAGTTATGATGAATCTTATTTAACTAAAGTTAGATTAGTTGATCACGTAACGCAAACAATCATTGCTAAATTTGAATTAAATAATTCAACAAATGCATATGAACTTATATGTAGTCAAAAGATTTATAAGAATTATGTATTTTATTTATCCTACAGTGCGTAATTTTTAGGATTAAAATTCATGATTTAATTTAATAATCTGTATTTTTGCTTTAAAAGATAAAATTTTGACAGCAAAAGAATGATATAATTCTTTATGAGATGAATAGTTATTGAAAAACTTGGCGGTTTTGACTATTCATCTTTTGAAATTCTCATACACTAGAAATAATAATTTAAACAATTAAAGTTACATATAAAACATCAACTAGCACGGTTGATGTTTTAAAAATCGAGATATTATTGATAAAAATTAATCTTCATCGTCATCGACAAGCATGAAAATTCCAGCAAGTACACTAACAAATAGAAGTGTACATACTTTAAATCCAACATCTACTGGTTCATTATTTTTTATATGTTTATGATAACTAATAGTCATTGGAATGCACCATGCTAATGGAATTAAAAGAAAGCCATAAATAACGGTGGCTATTATCATTAAAATATAGGCTGCGGTTTGCATACCTGTTGGTTCTTTATCTTTTCTTTGCTTAATAACAATAGGTTCATTATTTAAATTTTTTACTTGCTTTCCACAATGCGTGCAGAAATTAGCATTATCTTCCATTTTACTTCCGCAATAAATACAATATTTCATAATTTTTCCTTTTACATAGCGTAATTAATTAAATAAGTTATTTGTGCCAAAAAATTTATAAGAATAAAAATAGCAGCAACTCCTGAGAGCACAATTCCAATAATACCAACCGTTTGTTGAGTGCTATTCTTTAAAAGTGATTTACAAGAAATAAAAAAAGTAACTCCAGGAAAAGCAATTCGAAATAAGAAAGACACTATTGTTGAAAACCATAAAGTGGCATAAGGATTTGGAAAATTAATGTATCCTGAAACAAAATTAAGTAAAGAAAGAAGAAGAACAATGCAGCCAATTATTAAAGGCGAATAGTCTACTTTAGTTTCAATTATAGTTCTTTTATTTTCGTTTGGATATTCATATCGAACTGGCGTAACATCTTTAATTTCAGCGCCACATGATTCGCAAAAAGATGCTTCATCTAAATTTTTATTTCCACATTTTGGACAAATTTTCATAATTACCCCCATTAATGATAAATCAAACTTTACTTAATTATATATTTCTAGTGGGCAAAGATAAAATCGTTTTAAGAAAGTTTAAGAAGAGAAAATTAGTTATATTTATTTTTATGAATTTTGCCTTTAAGCGATATAAAAGCATCATCCTTCGCTTCAATTTTGCAAACGCGTTGCATTTTTGAAACGAAAACTATAAATAAATGCAACACAAATGTGACGAAAGAAAAAACTCGCTTTAATATTAATGATATTTATGTATAAATATATTAAAGATAAAAGAAGAAGGGTGGTAAGAAAATGGAAGTTGCGCATAAAACCTATAAGGAAAAAATAGATAATGAAACAAAAGAAATTGACAATTTACATAAAGCGCTATACATAGAACCTTATCGCTTTGATATGCTAAAAAACGATGAAGCAAAACCTACTTTTAGAATTTTAAAAGCGAAATTAAAAGAAATAATTGATGTTAAACTTACAGAAGATGTTTTGAAAGTTTTGGGCCTAATCGATAATGATTATTACACAAATGCAGCAATGATTATTGCTGACAAAAATAGTTTTCCAGGCGTTGACATTATTAGATTTGGTGAAAGTATAAATGAAATTTTAGATCGTGAAACAATTCAAAATGTATCTATTTTTGAACTATATGATAGATCAATAGAAATTTATAAGAAATATTATCAGTATGAAAAAATCGATGGAATTCAAAGAAAAACTGTCGAAATAATACCAGAGAACGCATTTAGAGAGGCTGTTGCTAATGCTCTAATTCATAGAACACGGGACGACACACTAAATATAAGAATACTTATATATAAAGATAAAATTAGTGTTATTTCTCCTGGAGGCTTACCATCAAATATATCAAAAGAAGAATATTTAAATGGACAAGTATCGAAGCTAAGAAATCCGATTTTAGCGAATATCTTTTTTAGATTGAGATATGTAGAGATGTTTGTCACTGGCATTTTAAGAATAAAAGAGCTTTATTCTTCATCTTCCTTTAAACCTGATTTTGTTATTAACGAAAATAGCATTACTGTAACTCTTCCATCTCTTTTTAAGAAATACATTTTAACGAATGATGAAGAAAAAGTTATGACTTTCCTTCAAAAAGGTATTGAAGCTTCAAGTACTGAACTTGTTGACTTTACTGGATTTAATAAATCAAAAATATTAAGGGTTTTAAAAGCACTTATAAAAAAGGAATATGTAAAAGTTAGTGGCGCTGGAAATAGTACAAAGTATTATATTTAACTACTAATTACCAACTAATTTACTACTAATTAACTACTTTTTATTGCATTTTTGTAGGGTTTTTAATGTTTTAAATCGTTTTTTAATATTTTCTTTTTTCAAATCTCTTCATAATAAATTATTGGTATAAAATTTCTATTACCAAAAAATGAAAAAAATTCAAAAATTGGTAATGGAAATAAAAATTAAATTTTTAAGGATAAATAATTTTTTAAATCCACTACTATCTTTATTATCTCTTCATTCGTTTTGTGCTAATCTTTTATTAAATAAAGAGCGAGGAAATTATGGATAAAGATTATAAAAAGATGAAAGATGAAGAACTTTTAGTTGAAATCAAAGAATGGGCTAAAGAACAAGATATAGTTACAATGAGTGGAATTGTTAAAAATTTTTCTACAAGTTACCCTAAAGCTTCAAGAATGTTTGAAACTTTAGTAGAGGAAGAAATAATTGTATTAGATAAAGGATTTTATCATCCTAAAGGAAAAGAACTTATTTTAAAATTGCCACTTAAGATTTATCTTCTTGATGTAAATATAAATATTACTATTGAATGGAAAAAGGTATTTAAAGATTACCCAGAAGTTGAAGTTGTTTATGATGAATTTAAACATTTTTTAGATACAAAAGATATTGAATGCATTGTGAGTCCAGGAAATTCATTTGGAATAATGGATGGGGGATATGATTATGCAATTAAAGAATATTTTGGAGAAGAATTAGAAGATGCTCTTAAAAAAGAAATTGAATATCGATATTACGCAGAAGAACCTGTTGCATCATCTTTAATTATTGATATTCCTAACACTAATAAAAAACTTATTCATACTCCAACTATGAAAACTCCTTCAGTTATTAAAGATACATTTGTTATTTATCAGTGCATGAGAACAACTTTAATTAAAGCTCTTGAATCAAGAGTTGAAAGCATTGTAATTCCGGCATTTGGTGGAGCAACAGGTGCTGTTGAACCGGAAATAATTGCTAAAAAGATGCTAGAAGGATTTAAACAAATTAGGAATCACTATTTAAAAAGTCATGAATTATAAAATCAGACTAAAATACGATGATATCGTATAAAAGTCGGATTTTGCTTATTATCTAGGAATTAAACCATAATTTTTGTCCTTTTTTCAGTGAAATTAGATAAAAATAAGATCAAAAAAGTAATATTAATGATGAAAATAACTAAAATTTCGACTAAAATAAGATTGTATCGTATTTTAGTCGAAAGGAGAAATGCATGAATTATATTAAAAGAGACATGGAAAAATTAATAAATGAGTTAAATAAAGAATATTCATGCATTTTAATTACTGGTCCTAGACAAGTTGGAAAAACAACAATGCTTGAACATATTGATTCTAATAGAAATGTCGTAACACTCGATGATCTTCAAGAGAGAAATTTAGCAAAAAGCGATCCAGAAATGTTTTTAAAAATACATAAAGCACCTTTGCTTATTGATGAAGTACAATATGCTCCTGAATTATTTACCTATATAAAAATTGCAATTGATAAAGGAGCAGAACCTGGAAGTTTTTGGCTTACTGGGTCACAAAGCTATAAATTAATGAGATTTTCACAAGAAAGCTTAGCTGGAAGAATTGCAATTTTAAATTTAACATCATTATCACAACATGAAATTTATGGAAAAGATGACAATATTCCTTTTGATGTAACACTAGATAATTTAAGTAAAAGATCAGAACTTAATACTTACGCTAATCCAAATGAAATTTTTAATAGAATATGGAAAGGCACAATGCCTGGACTTATTAGTGGAAAATATACAAATAGAGATATTTTTTATTCTAGCTATTTATCAACTTATATATCGCGAGATGTAAAAGAAGAAACAAATATTGAAAATGAAATAAAATTTATAGACTTTATTAGAGCAACTGCTGCTAGAGTTGGACAAGTTCTTAATATTCATTCAATTGCAAGTGATGTTGAAATAAGCGATGATACAGCAAAAAGATGGCTTAGTATTTTAGAAAAATCAGAGATTATTTATTATTTACATCCATATTCTAATAATTTATTAAAAAGAATAATTAAAGCTCCTAAATTATATTTTTTTGACACTGGGCTAGTTGCTTATTTAACAAGATATTCTAGTCCTGAAATTTTAGAAAGTGGTGCTTTAAATGGTGCAATACTTGAAAATTATATAATTAATGAAATTAAGAAAAGCTATATAAATTCAGGAAAAGAAGTTTATATGTATTATTTTAGAGACAAAGATCAGCATGAAATCGATTTAATTCTTGAAGCGAATGATTTAATTCATCCAATTGAAATAAAGAAAACTTCAAATCCTAATTTCTCAATGATTAAAAGCTTTGACATACTTAAAAAATCAGCAATTAAAGTAGGTGAAGGCGCAATTATCTGTATGAAAGATAATTTAACAGCTCTTGATAGAGATACTTTAATTGTTCCTATTTGGTGCATTTAGTTTAACTTATAGGAATAATTTATTTTTTCTTTTTTTAAAATTTGAAAGATGTTGCGTTTTTTTGCAACGGACTTTTTAAGCAAACAAACATTCGCCGAAAAATGTAGAATTAATTTTCTCATTATTAAAAAATGGTATTTCATGAATTCTAAATCATAAATTGCAAAAATCATAATTTTTTGTAATATTTGTATATATAAATACACAAAACTATGATATAGTTTTTAAAAGGCGATAAAAGATGGAAACTTCATTAACAAGAATCGGAAATGACATTAGAAATTATAGAAATGAAGCTGGTATAACTCAAGAGCAACTGGCTTTAATGTGTGGCGTTGAACGCTCCCAATTATCTCGAATTGAAGCAGGCGAAGTTTTAGGTGTAACTTATGCAACAATTGAGAAAATATTGAATTCTCTAGGAAGAAAAATTCAACATGTTAAGATTGATAATTTGAATGACCAACTAAATATAAAACCATTTGTGAAATGGGCAGGAGGCAAAACACAACTTTTAGAAGCGATTGAAAAGCATCTCCCAGAACATTTTAATAGATATTTTGAGCCTTTTGTTGGCGGTGGAGCCTTACTTTTTAAATTACAACCAAAATCATTTTCTATTAATGATATGAATGAAGAACTAATTTACGCTTATAATTGCTTTAAGAATGACTCATTATTTAGTGAACTTAAAGAAGAATTGATTAAACATGAACAAAATCATTCTGAAGATTATTACTATTCGATAAGAGAGCAAGATAGAAATGAACTTTTCAAAGCTTTACCTATCTATGTTAGAGCAGCACGAATGATTTATCTAAATAAATCATGCTTTAATGGATTATATAGAGTTAACTCGAAAGGATTTTTTAATGTTCCTTTTGGAAAAAAGAAAAAAGTTGTTTGTTTCGATAGAGATAATTTTGAGTCTCTAAGAAAATTCTTCAAAACTAGAAAAGCCGTAATTACTTGTTGTGATTTTGAAGAAGCTGTAAAAAATGCAAAGCAAGGCGACTTTGTTTATTTTGATCCTCCATATGATACTCGGGAAGGCAAGGATAGTTTTACATCATATGATAAAAATGCATTTGGAAAAGATGAACAAAAAAGGCTAGCAAACGTTTTTAAAAAACTATCAGAAAAAGGCGTTTATGTAATGCTTAGCAATCATAATACAAATTTTATTAGAGAATTATATAAAGATTTTCATATTAATATTGTTCCTGCAAAAAGAATGATTAACGCAAATGGAAAAGGAAGAGGCGAAGTTGAAGAGGTGCTAATCACAAACTATGAATAAACCTTATTTTAATAATGATTCGGCAATTCTTTATTTAGGAGATTGTTTAAAAGTTTTGAATAAAATAGAAGATAAATCCGTAGATGTGATTTTTGCAGATCCTCCTTATTTTTTATCAAGTGGAGGTGTTTCTTGCCATTCTGGAAAACAAGTTTCTGTAGATAAAGCAGATTGGGATAAAAGTATTACTATAAAAGAAAAGAATAAATTTAATAAAAAACGGTTAAAAGAGTGCAGAAGAGTTTTAAAAGATAATGGAACCATATGGATTAGTGGGACATTTCATAATATTTATTCTATAGGTGTTGTACTTGAAGAAACTGGATTTTCAATTATTAATAATATAACTTGGGAAAAACCGAACCCAGCGCCAAATTTAGCTTGTAGATGTTTCACTAATTCAACTGAAACAATTTTATGGGCTAGAAAGCAGCTCACTCAAAAGAAAAAAGGCAAACATTTTTTTAATTATTCTTTAATGAAAGAAATTAATGGAAATAAGCAAATGAAGGATGTGTGGATAATTAATTTGCCAAAAAAAGAAGAAAAAGAATATGGAAAACATCCTACGCAAAAGCCTGTGGATTTATTAATTAGAATATTATTAGCTTCAACGAAAGAAAATGACCTTGTTTTAGATCCTTTTTGTGGTAGTTCTACTACAGGTGTAGCGTGCAAAATGTTAAATAGAAGATATATTGGAATTGATAATGAAAAGGAATATTTAGATCTTTCTATTAAAAGATTAATTTGATATAAAGCAAAGGAGGCAAATTGTAATAATGAAAAGAAATTTTAACGAATGGCTTTCTACTATGAAAGAAAGTATTGCTTCGTGGACGTATTATACTGATTTTGAAAAAGTTTATGACAATGTTAATAAAATTAAAGTTGAATTAAACATATTAAATTCTCTTATAGGTTCAAAAGATATAGAGAATGAATTTAAACACATCATTAGCCTATATCCTAATGTTCTATCAGTTATCCCAATTTTATTAGCAAAAAGAGAAAAAGAAATTAAAGTTAATGATACAAATGAAAATTTTGTATTCAACTTTGTAAAAATGAACTATACAGTTGAGCAATATGTATTGTTTATGAGAAATAGTGGATTATTTAATTTACTTAAAGACCACATCATTAATAATTTAGTTGACTATGTTCTTGGCATTGAAGTAGGGATGGATACTAATGGTAGAAAGAATAGAACAGGCGATGTCATGGAAGATTTAGTTGAATCTTATTTAATTTCTGCTGGTCTAGTAAAAGGAAAAACATATTTTAAAGAAATGTATAAATCTGAAGTTGAAAAGAAATTTAATATAGATTTATCTGCGATTAGCAATAATGGTAAAACTGAAAAAAGATTTGATTTCGTATTTATCGGTGCTTTTGGAACGATCTATGCATGTGAGTGCAATTTTTATAGTGGAGGTGGCTCAAAATTAAATGAGACTGCAAGAAGTTATCATGACTTAACCAAGGAAGCTAAAGGAATAGATGGATTTCAATTTGTATGGTTTACTGATGGTATAGGTTGGAATAGCGCTAAACATAATTTAGAAGAAACATTTGATATTTTAGATAACATTTATAATTTAAATGATTTAGAAAATAACTGTTTAAATAATTTAATTAATCCTAATATGTATGTTGAAAAAGCTTTTAAATAAACTGTGCTTAACCTATTAAGGCAATAATTTAAATTAAGAATTAAATGAAAGTTTTCTATTTTAATTATGAACACCATTAAAAAAGGTATGAAAGTTGCATTTTTCCAACCATAAATCTGCTAAAAATTGCATTTTTCCAACCTAAAAACAGCCAAAAATTGCATTTTTCCAACTTCTTTAATGAAATTCACAGTTACTTTTATACTAATTGTTAGAACGCTATGATTAAAATAACTCTTTATTTAATTTAAATTATTTTAATTTGGTTAACTTATAGAAAGAATGAAAAAGACATTTGTAACATATGAAAAAACTTAAATAAGTAGGTCAATTTATGGAAATTAAGCGTGTTAAATATTTAAATAAATTAATAGAAAGAAAGAATAACGGATTAATTAAAATTATTACTGGTGTTAAAGGATGTGGAAAATCTTATTTATTAAACAAAATATATAAGGATTATTTATTGTTAAACGGCATAAAAGAAGATCAAATAATTAGTTTTTCATTCGATGTTTTAGAAAATGTAATGGTTCTAGATAAATACCTTCCTAAAGAAAAAACACTAAAATACGATTTGAAAGGCAATTATATTGTTAATCCCAAAAAATTTATTCTATACATTAATGATTTAACAAAAGAAAACGAAGAATATTATTTATTACTTGATGAAATTCAATTACTTGATAATTTTGTTATGGTATTAAATGGGTTTTTAAAGCATGATAATTTTGATGTTTATGTCACTGGAAGTAATTCAAAAATGCTATCTTCAGATATCATTACTGAATTTAGGGGTAGAGGAGATCAAATACATTTATATCCGTTGTCTTTTAAAGAATTTTTTGAAGCTAAATCTCAATCATTTGATGAAACTTACCTTGAATATCAATATTATGGAGGCATGCCTTATTTATTAAATATTGATAATGAAGAAAATAAACAAGAATATTTAAAGAACCTATTTTCAGAAATCTATATTAAAGATATTACAGAAAGAAACGGATTAAAAGATATTGATTCTTTTAGCAAATTATTAAATATTTTAGCAAGTTCGATTGGCTCATATACAAATCCAACAAAACTAGAAAATACATTTAGAAGCGTTGAAAACATTGATTATGGCCATGTTACAATCAAAAAACATATCGAATTTATAAAAGATGCATTTTTATTATCTGAAGCAAATAGATATGACATAAAAGGGAAAAAATACATTGGCTCTAATTCCAAATTTTATTTCACTGATATCGGTTTAAGAAATGCTTTAATTAATTTTAGACAAACTGAGCCAACTCATATTATGGAAAATATAATTTATAATGAATTAATTTTAAGAGGATACTGCGTTGATGTTGGAATTGTTGAAATTAGCGAAAAAAATGAAAATGGAAATTATGTAATAAGGCGCTTAGAAACTGATTTTATTTGTAATAAGATAAATGAAAAAATCTATATTCAATCAGCTTACTCAATGGAAACATTTGATAAAGAAATTCAAGAAAAGAGATCTTTAATCAATATTAAAGACAATTTTAGAAAGATGATTATTGTAAAAGATACAATTAAGCCATATTTAACTGAAGAAGGAATTGAAGTTTTAAGCTTAAAAGATTGGCTACTAAAATAATAAAAATCATTAATATATCTACTAAAATTACAAAAACTTGCAAAAAAGGTAGATAGAAATCATGATTTTAAATATCATTTGAATATTTTTGCAATAATTTATAAAATACATTCACCATATAGAGAAGATGAGGGACAGGCCCTATGACTCTTCAGCAACCTGCTTGTAGCAAGGTGCTAATTCCTGAACGATGGGATAAATGTATTATTTGCTCCTATCGTGAAGATGGGAGTTTTTCTTTATATGGCAAATAAGGAGAAATTATGGAAATATTATTACACATGCCACACACATCACTTAAAGTACCTAGATTCTTTTTTAAAGGATTAAAAATATCTAAAGAAGAATTTAGAAAATATAATCTTGAGATGACTGATCTAGGGATAGATGAATTATTTAAAGATTATAAATACACAAAAGTAATAGCAAAATATTCTAGATTATTTTTAGATGTAGAAAGATTTAAAGATGATGAATTAGAAGTTATGTCTAAATTTGGAGAGGGAGTAGTTTATACTCATACTTATGATGGAAAATTATTCCATGAACATGATTTAAAATACAAAAAGAAAGTACTTAAATTTTACGATAGATATCATAAAAAGTTAGATCGAGTAACTAAAAGATTACTTAAAAAAGATGATGAATTATTAATTATTGATTGCCACTCATTCTCTGATAAAATGGCATCTCATTTCTTTAAGCCACCTTTTCCTGATGTTTGTATAGGTGTAGAAGAAGGATATTATGATAAAGAAATCCTAGATTCTTTAATAAAAGAAATAACAAAATTAGGTTATTCGTATGAGATTAATTATCCTTATAAAGGAAGTCTTGTTCCAAATATTATTTATAACAAGAAAACAAAATATAAAAAAGTTGTCTCTATAATGCTAGAAATCAATAAAAGAATCTATTTATAACTGAAAAATAGTGAAATTTATAATCCATTAATTTGGACTCAAAAAATCGTATATTATTAGAAAATATGGCAGTTTTGCAAAGTTTTTGATTCGTAAATAGATGCAAAATAGTGAAAAAATTATCCTGTTTATTTTGCCTAAATATATTTCTATCCTAAAAAGTTTTCAAAATAAAAAGTTTTTCGGATAGAATATGGATGGAAGAAAAATATGATTAAAAGAAATTATTATTTAAATAGATTAATCGATTATAAAGATAAGGACATTATAAAAATAATCACAGGTGTAAAAAACTCAGGGAAGTCCTATTTGCTTTTTAATATTTATTATGATTATTTATTATCCGTTGGGATTAAAGAAGAAAACATAATCCGCATAAATCATGAATCAATTCGCTATAAAAATTTAAGGGAGCCTGAAAAGCTATTTCAATATCTTGATAATTTAATAAAGAAAGATGAAAGATATTATATTTTCATTGATGAAATCCAACTTTTAGATCAATTTGAAGATGTTGTTAACGGAATTAAAATTGATTTTGATTGTGATTTGTATATAACGGGTTCAAATTCTAAATTATTATCAAGTGAAATAAATACTAAACTCAGAGGAAGAGGAATAGAAATTAGAGTTTTCCCTTTATCTTTTAAAGAATTTTATGATGGGACAAGTGACAAGAATGTTGCTTTTAATGAATATATTAAATATGGTGGTCTTCCTTATATTAATTCATTAGACAAAGAATATGAAAAAACGGAATATCTTAAGATGCTAAATGATACTGTCGCAACTAAAGACATAATTGAAAGAAACAAAATAAGAAACGAAGGAGTCTTTAATGCTTTACTAGATTTACTTTGCTCTTCAATTGGAAGCTATGTTTCACCTAATAAAATCGCTAATACTTTAAATAGTAATGGTTTTAAGACTGTTAATTCTGAAACCATCAATAATTATTTAAAGTATCTTACGGACGCTTTCTTATTTTATAAAGCTCAAAGATATGATATTAAAGGGAAAGAATATTTAAAAACACAAAATAAATATTATGTGTGCGATTTAGGATTAAGAAACGAGAGACTTGGTTATAGACAAATTGAAATGTCACATGTTATTGAAAACATCGTGTATTTAGAACTTCTTAGAAGAAATTATGAAGTTGATATTGGAAAAAATAGAGAATCGGAAATAGATTTTGTTGCTAGAACAGGCGATGATTTATATTACATTCAAGTTTCATTAACTATAGAAGATAGTGCTACTAAAGAAAGAGAGCTTAAAGCATTTAAAGGACTTGATGACGGATATAAAAAGATTGTAATTACAATGGATAACAATCCACTTTGTCGATTAGAAAACGGATATAAGATGTTAAATATATTCAATTTTCTTTTAAAAGAAGATTCGTTGAAGAACGCTTAACATTTTAATATAAAATAACGTTCAAAAAAGACTTGAGTGAAAAGTAATAATCAATGTCGATATTTAAACTTTATTATTGAAATTTTAGATATTTAAAAAAGGTGAACGATTGTCATATCTTAAAAACTTAAATATAGATTTGAATAGCAGTGAAGATGAAAGGCAAATTAAAAATTTTAATAGAGATAAAGAATTTCTTATTTGTTGCAAGTATCAAAAGAACAGAGCTATCTTTTGTTTTAATAACTTTAATTGATTTAGCGTATGAAAACGAATTAGATCCAAGAGATTATTTAGAATTTCTTTTAGAGGATGTAAAAGGCAAAGGTTTCGCGGCTCTTTTGTCTCGGCCGAACTTTTGCAAAAAACAAAACTAAATTAAGGGGGGTGAAATTTCACACCGAGGGTGTGAAGTAACACCCCCTATCATTTTTTTCTAGTTCGCCGCACAATAAGCTTGGATTGACAAAATTGTTCGGGGGGGGGGGTAAAATATTTACTAAGTGTAGGGGGACAATATGAATATTTTTATATATAATGGCAGGCTATTGCAAGGGATAAGTGATCAGTGTTTTTGGCTTTGTCCAGCACTTTATGCTTTAGTGGGCGCTATTTCTATAACTTTAGTAATTTTCACTGGAATCTTACTTTTTTCTAAAAGATATAATCCAATATTACAAAAACAAAAAGAAGATTCAGAAAAAGAACAACAAGAAAATATACAAGATGTGAAACAAGAATAAGGCTTCTTAATATGAATTTTTTAGATTTTGCGGTAATTATTCTTGGGGTTCTCTTTTTGTGTACTTTAGCTATGCGTGCCAGTGTGTATTTTAAAGAATACGCTAATAAAGAGACATATGAAAAACTAAAAGAAGTTTTTTTAAACTCACTTTTTACCATCGCAATTTCATTTTTAATTATTCTTTCCTTCATTTATTTGGTTTACAAAAGCAGTGTTTGTCCATGTATTTTGTTTCTATTGACATTTTTTTATGTCGTAAGCACGTTTATTGTTAAGATCATTACTACGTATTTTATTACTAATAGTCCTCGAATTAAGGCTTTAAAAAATGATATTGATTTCGATAAAAGAAGTAGAGAGATAAAAGTATTTTGGCTATTTCAACTGGATTGTATCTTATTTTCGCCAGATTATTGTTTTACATATGTTTGCAAAAATTTTCTTTTTGGCTTTAAAAAAGAAGGCAGAATAAGATCAGAATTAGTTAAGTCATTTAACATTGAAAATATATTCGTGTCCGTATTTTTTGGAATTATTTTGATACTACTTTTCTATTTTGCTCCAAATACCTTATTTTTAGAATGTTTTCTTTTCTTAACGGGAGTTCGCTTTATTTCACGTTCCATGGAAATTATAATTTCTTTCATTAAGGACATTATCGACAAGAAAAAGTTGTCCAACCTAAATATGTTTGAACGCGTTAGATTGGCATTTTATTCTATTTTTGAAGTATTTATATTATCTTTTTGCATTTTTTATTGTCAAACAGGTGGCGACTTTCTTGTTGCTCTACTAAATTCTTTATCTTTGATTAATGGCTCTTGGAATTCTGGAGAGAAAATTAGTGGTTTTGATGTGATTAAGGTATTTGAAAGTCTAACCTGCTTTTCTTTGATAGGCTTGGTAATAAGCTCCTATATAAGCGGAAAGAAGACAATTTATGCGAAAGCAATTGAAGATTCACCGCAACTTTATGTAATGGACGAAAGTGGTATAAGAAATATAATTCCTTTCACTGAAAGCAATGAGAATGGACATTGGAAACTGACTTTAGCTAACGAAATAGGTTGCTCATATGTTATTAATGATAGAGGAAAATATTGCCATCTTTTTTCAAAGGATTATGAAAACATGCCTTTTGTTGAAAGAGCAAATATACAAGAAAACTTTATTTTAAAAGGAGAAATATTCGATATTGATTTCAATGAAAATACAAAAGAAATAAGGATTTACGAGAGGGGAAAACATGGCAATAATTGATGTAATTAAGTATGAAGGTGGAAATGATACTTTTGTGTATAAACATCCTGATGAAGATTTTAATTCAGGTACACAACTTATCGTTCACGAATCGCAAGAAGCCGTCTTTTTTAGGGATGGAAAAGCCTTAGACAGGTTTGGCGCTGGAAAATATACGTTAGACACCGAATCTCTACCTTTAATGAAAACATTTTTCAAGATGGTTTCTAATGGTCCATCTCAATTTCATGCTGAAGTATATTTCGTAAATCTTTCGACCATTATGGCCGTAAAGTGGGGAACAGATACTAAAATTAGAATGTATGATCCGGCATCAGGATTGCATTTAGAAATTGGTGCATTTGGTGAATTTAATATAAGAATTGCAGACTCAGGGAAGGTTTTACTCAAACTTGTTGGAACCGAACTCGGTTTAACTAAAGAAGATATATTAGGAAGTAGTGGATATTCTACAGCATCTGTTTCTGGCAAATTTAGAGCTTTAGTTATGACTAAAGTAAAATCATTTTTGCCAAAAGCAATACGTGAAAACAATATCGATATTCTTGAAGTTGATGAATATTTAGATGAAATTAGTGAATTTATAAGAAAAGAATTAAATAAAACATTTGAAAGTTATGGATTAATTATTCCAGAATTTTTCATAACCACAATTACAACTCCTGATGATGATCCAAATTTCAGAAGAATGAAACAACAACATGCTGAAAGATATTTGAAGGTTCAAGAAGAGAGAATTAAGCAAGCTGAAGCAGAAGCAAAACGCGGAAGAGTTGTTTTGGAAGCTCAAACTGATGCAGAAGTAAAAATAATTGGAGTTAAAGCTGAAGAAGAAGCAATTAGAAGAATGGCTTATGCTGAGGCAGAAAAAGAAAGAGCGCAAGGATTAGCTTACGCAGATGCAATACGCGCTATGGGTGGTAATTATCAAATGGAAACTTCACGTATTATAGGAAAAGCAGCTGCAGAAAATGAAAGCAGTGGAAGTGTTGGCTCAATTAGCTCTGCAATGAGCGGGGTTGTTCAAGCTGGTGTTGGAATCGGAGCTGCTGTTGCTGTGGGAAAAGCAACTGCAGGAGCTGTTAAAGATGTTATGAGCGATATTTCATCACCAATTAGTGCAATGAATCAACCAACAAATGTTACACCTACTACCAACAGTTGGACCTGCCCAAATTGTGGAACGGTAAATGATGGTAAGTTTTGCCAAGAATGTGACTTTAGAAAACCTGAAGATAAAAACTGGACTTGCCCTGAATGTGGAACATTAAATGAAGGCAAATTCTGTAAGAATTGTGGACATAAAAGGAGCTAGTTATGAAAAACAAAAACAGTAAAAGTGGTGTTATTGCCACATTGGTTATTTATTTCGTTCTTATAGTTATTTTAAGTGTATGCACTTTTCTAATTCCTTTTCCAAAATTAAATAATGGCGTTATTGTAACTTCATATGTTTGCTCTGTAGCTATGATTATAGCTGAAGGCAGTTTAACGCTATTTCTTTTATTTAAGGAAGAAAATGCAAATCAAAAGATTTTGGGATTTCCAATTATCTTTTTTGGGTATGTTGCTTTAATTTTGCAATTTCTTTCTAATATAGTTTTTTATATTTGCAATGCTTTTATTGAATTACAAATATGGATTGCTATTTTAGTAGAAGCTCTATTATATGGATTCTTCATTGTTCAAATCGCAAAGGGCTTCTTTTTCAAAAATAGAAATGTTGAATACCATGAGCATATCGCAAATACTAAGTTTATGGACGAATTTAGAGTGAGATTAAAAGTACTCATTTCAACTAATAAAAATGAAAATATTAATAAAGAATTAGAATGCTTGCTTGATACTGCTAACGGAAGTGACCCGGTAACAAACGAAAAAACTATCGATATCGAAAAAGAATTATCAGAAAATTTATTAGAAATCGAAAAAGCAATTAAGTGTGGCTCGGAAGATGAGTCAAGAATTTTGATTGAAAAAATTAAGAAAACTTTGCTAGAACGTAACGCTCTGTGCAAAATCGGAAAATAAATTGTTTTTAAGTTGATTAGTTGAATATAAAAAGGGGTGTTTTTAAAATGGCTAACTTTAAATGTAAAATGTGCGGTGCACCATTAGAAGTCAAAGAAGGGCAAACGATTGCTGTTTGTTCGTACTGTGGCTCAAGACAAACTGTCGCTAATGCTAATGATGAAAGAAAAGAAAATTTGTTTAATCGTGCCAACACAATGCGCAGAAATTGTGAATTTGATAAAGCAATATTATCTTATCAATCGATATTATCGATATTTCCTGATGAACCAGAAGCTCATCGGGGCCTTTGCTTATCTAAATATGGAATCGAATATGTCGATGATCCAGCAACGAAAGCAAAAAAACCAACCATTCATAGAGTTTCATTTGATTCAATTCTTAAAGATAGTGATTATCTTGCTGCGTTAGCCTATGCGGATGTTATTGCTAGAGAAGAATATCAAACCGAAGCAAAAGAAATAGCTGATATCCAAAAAAATATTCTTAGTATCTCACAAAAGGAAGAGCCTTTTGATATTTTTATTTGCTATAAAGAAACTGATGAAAAGGGCAAAAGAACTCCTGATTCAGTTATGGCTCAAGAGATTTATTCACAGTTGACAGATAAAGGTTATAAAGTTTTTTTCTCAAGGGTCACTCTTGAAAGCAAACTTGGCACAATGTATGAGCCATATATTTTTGCTGCTTTAAATAGTGCAAAAATCATGCTTGTTATCGGAACTAAAAAAGAGTATTTCGAAGCTGTTTGGGTTAAAAATGAATGGACACGTTTTATTGATTTAATGCAAACAAGGCCTGATCATTATTTAATTCCTTGCTATAGAAATATGGATGCTTACGAAATGCCTGAACAATTTTTGTCTTTTCAAGCTCAAGATTTGGCAAAACTTGGCTTTATGCAAGATCTTATTCGAGGAATTGATAAGATCATGGGTAGAGAGTCACCAACGGCAAAAGTTGAAACTAAAATTATTCAAACCGATGTTAACGTATCTGCTTTATTAAAAAGAGCCGAAATTTTAATAAGAGATGCAAACTACGAAAAAGCTGATGGCTTATTAGAAAGAGTATTGGATAATAATCCTACAAATTCTCAAGCCTATCTTTTAAAACTTCTAATTGAGCTTAAACTGAGAAGTATTAACGACCTTAAAAATCAAGATGATACACTTGATAGATTTTCGAATTTTAAAAAAGCATATGATTTTGCTGATGATGCTCAAAGAAAGAAAATTAATTCAATTAATGAATATATCAATAATCGAAATGAAGAAAATAGGCTTTCTCGTTTATATGATATCGCAATAGATTTAAAAAACAACAAGCAATATAGTGAAGCCGAAAAAGCTTTTTCAAATATTGTTGGCTTTAGAGATACTAATAAACAAGCAGCTGAATGTGTTAATTTAGAAAGAGAAGATATATATAAGCGTGCATTAATGCATAAAGAAAATAAAGAATATGATGAGGCGATAGAGTCGTTCCAAAAACTTAATCATTTTAAAGATTCAGAAGAGCAAATTACTAATTGCGAAAAACTAAGAAAAACTAGTTTATACAATAAAGCAGTAAGCTTAAAAGAACAAGGAGAGTTCGACGAAGCTATTAATATCTTTAAGCAAATTCTTAGCTATAACGATTCTGATTTCCAAGTAGATGAATGCGCTAAATTAAAGGCTAAAAAAAAGAAGAAGTTAAAAAAAATATCAATAATATCAAGTATTACATCTTTAGTATTAATCGGAACTTTACTCCTTACTTTCTTATTTTTAATTCCTAGTGGAAGACAAAGCGACATTCAAAGCTTAATTAATTCTGGAAAGTACGAAGAAGCCATGACCTTAATTGAAGAAAATGGATCTTTCGGTGATGCCGAAAATCTAAAGAACATGTGTAATGCTGGCAAAGCTTTTGAGTCATTAGATTATGAAACAGGTATTGATTACATTTATAAAATCGGTGGGTCTGTTGATGTTAATTATGATAATAATGGGGGAACTTCATTAAAAGATAACGAGACCATTAAAAGATTAAATTCATATATCGATAATGACGCTGATAAAAATGGTTACGGCTTCGGTGGTTGGGTATTAACTGGATATACACTTGATGCTAAAAAACATAGTGCATCTATTGATTTAAAAGCACAATATAATGCAACAACTTATAATATTTCTTACAATCTTAATGGTGGAAGCAGTTCTTATTTGCCAAACAAATATAATACTGAACAATCTATAAGTATTCCTAATCCAACTAAAAATGGTTATACATTCTTAGGTTGGACTAGTTTAGACTTAACAACACCAACAATAGATTATATTTTACCAATTGGAAGTACTGGTAATAAAAAATACACTGCTAATTGGACAGCAAATACCTATTCAATTACTTATGAATTAAATGGTGGAACAAATAATTCCTCTAACCCAACAACTTACACAATGGAAAGCAACACCATCACTTTAAAAGATGCAACTAGAAATGGCTATAACTTCTCTGGGTGGTACAAAACATCAATATTCTCTAACAAAGTTACTACAATCGATACAGGTAGTTATGGTGATTTAACACTTTATGCAAAATGGACACCTATTTCTTATTCAATTAATTACTATCTTAATGGTGGAACTAATAGCTCATCTAATCCTTCTTTTTATACTGTAGAAGATACCGTTACTTTCGCTGCTCCTTCAAAAACCGGTTATGCATTCCTTGGCTGGTTTAATGGAGATAATAAAGTTACTGGCATTCCAAGTGGAAGCACAGGCTCAGTTAATGTCGAAGCAAGATGGTCTGCTAACTTACATGCTTTATCCGTCACAAGTGAAGATACATCTAAAGGTACAGTTGCTATCACTACTGGCACTGGTTATTCTGATGAATCCGTCACAGTAGTGGTAACTCCTATTGGCGATAGTGTCTTCAAAGGTTGGTATCACGAATCTAAAAAAGTTAGTGATGATGCAGTATACACATTTGTAATGCCTACTATCGATTATTCATTGGTTGCTCGCTTCTTCACAAAAGCAGAGTTAGAAGAAAAAAAATATGCGACTAAACCATTTGTTTCCGCTGATGGTAAAACAATTACCTATGGTTTATATCCTCAAACAAATGTTAATGATTCTTCGTTAATTTCCACCCTTAATGCATTATCAGCCACAGAATCTAACGGTTGGTATTTATATGATAATGAATACTATGCGAAAGTCGAAGCAAAACAAAATAATACTAATCTTTTTTTCGATAACGGGACCAATATTGTTAAAGGACAAACATATTGGTTTAAATGTGAACCTATCGTTTGGAATGTTCTTTCTAATAGTAGTGGTGAATATTACATTGTATCATCAGTCCTTTTAGATACATATTGCTACCACAATTCAACATCAACAAGAACTATTTATGGTCAAACAGTTTACTCAAATAACTATAAATACAGTGATATACGTACATGGCTTAATAATGATTTCTACAAATCTGCATTTTCATTAGGAGCCAGTCATATACAAACCACAACTGTCGATAATAGTAGTGCTACCACAGATTATCCAAGCAACATGTTTGCCTGTGCTAATACTCAAGATAAAGTCTTCTTACCAAGTTGTCAAGATTACCTTAATAATAGTTATGGTTTCTCAACACGTGATACTAGATATTGCAAAACAACCGACTGGGCTAGAGCTAGAGGTGCCGATTATTTTACAAGTTCGTCGAAACAATATAATGGCTGCTACTGGACTCGTTCCCCTGATAGTGGAGACTCCAGAAAGGCATGTTACGTCACAGACGATGGAAGTCTCAACGAACGAAATATAGTCAACAACCGTGGCAGAAGTGTGCGCCCCGCGCTTTCAATCAAGATTGAGTAGTCTAAGTAGCAATAATCAAAAAATCAATCACTGCCTCTCATTAAAAAACAAAAAGAAGCGGTGAGACTTAAAATATGTAACGTAAACATTCATTCAAACTATACAAAAAACTGATTTGTGATATGAAAAAATAATTTAAGGATGCTACTCATGATTGAATAAACTTGGTTAATTTAAATTGTTAAATCCGTTATTAAAAATAACGACTTGTTATATTTATTCATTACCGAATTAAACGATAGCTCTATAAAAGCAATAATAAAACGCCGTCCATTTTAATTACTAGATAGACAAATGTTTAATATCATGATACAAAAACGTTTTATGATAAAGAAGAATTAGTTTCATAAAAGTACTTGACTAACGTAAAATATTTAATTTATCTTATACGAGCCTTTCGATAAAAAGTAAAGACTAATTTTATTGAAAATTTCCATTCTAAAAAA
>UQXJ01000019.1 GCA_900545015.1 uncultured Mollicutes bacterium
GCTCTTTGCTAGAGATTACCAGACTGGGAGTTTCACCCAGTTATATTAATTACGCTGAACTGGCGCACCCTTGGTATAATTATACTATAAATTTAGAGAAAATACTAGCATAAAATTGAAAAATTCCATATACCATGTATATGGAATGATAGAAAAAATAAGAAATTAATTCATTATAGGTATAATTTTAATGGGAGTTTAGGATATTAAACAACAAGCCTTAAATTTATCCACCAATAAATTAATAGTCTCTTCTTCAACTTTATTTTTAGATTGTAATAGCCCAATCGAATGATTATTTACTAAAAAATTATACTTATAATCATCTTTTTTCTCCCACTTTTGAACAAAAAAATCATCTTTATCTATATAATCGCAAGATGAAATATCATAAAGCTGAAGAGTCATATAATCAAAAAATATTGAAAAAGATGGATTTGGGAAATCATAATCATATATTTTTTCGTTTATAATACGACTATTAATTCCGTTAGAAATAAATCGATATTTAGTAGTGTAATTAGGAGAATCAACATTTATCAATAAAAACTTCTCCGAATTTTTAATGCCATATATTTTGTAAAACTCATCGGCCTCATCATATGTATTAAATTCATAAACACCACAAATTAAAGGACCAGTAGAATGATTAGCGTTATCGTTAGGAATGCTAATGTTAGCACAACTACTATTAAATAAAATGACTATTAAAAATAAGCTGAATAAGAAATGTATTGTCCTTTTCATATTAAATCTCTTATAAACTTTATATCATGAATAAAAATTGATTTCAATTTATAAGATAATACAGAGAGCGTTTCATCACTCTGGGTAGCAAAATAAAAGAGAACTACTGTAATTAAAGAGTTCTCTATAAATTATTTAGCAATTAATATTAGTGATTATTATTTAGCTTTATATTTAAAATAATGTTCTGCGTTAACGATATCACTTTCAATCTTATTTTTAAGTTCTTCTAAAGAGCCAAATTGCTCTTCATCTCTTTCTTTTTTAAAGAATAAAATACCGATAGATTTCCCATATAAATCACCATCATAATCAATAACGAAAGTCTCAATTGTTGGTCTTTCTAATTTATCAACTGTAGGATGAACACCAATATTTGTAACTGAAACATAAATAGTATCATCGATTATTGTTTTCGTAAAATAAACACCATTGCTTGGAATTACATAATCAGTTGATGGTAATAAATTTGCTGTTGGGAAATTAATAATTTTTCCATTATTAAGTCCATGGATAACACCACCTTTAATTTTATAAGGTTTTCCTAAATATCTATCAGCTTCTTCTACGTTTCCTTCTTTAATTAATTCTTTAATATTTGTTGATGAGACCTTATTTTCATTGTGATCAAGAACGTAATTTAAAACATAGACTTCATTAAAACGTGATTTTAAATAGGAGACGTCGCCTTTTGCACCATATCCAAATTTAAAATCAGCTCCACAAAATAGTTTTGCTGGGCTAAATGCTTTAAGATATGAATTTGTAAATTCTTCGTAAGTAAGATGTTTAAATTGATCAGTACAGACAATGATAAATAAATAATCTACACCAAGTTTTTCCATCTCTTTTTCTTTATCTGAAATGTCAATTAAAGAGCCTTCTATAGATTTTAGTGCTCTATCAAAGGAGAGGACACCAAGTGAGCCTTTTCTTGTGTTTGATTTTGCATAATTAATTAATTGTGCATGTCCAATGTGGACTCCATCAAAATATCCTAATACAAGACCTAAATTAGATATATCTCTTTTAATATCTTTAGGTGATTTAATAAATATAGTTTCCATAACGAGATAATTATATAAAATTTACATATTTAAAAACATAAAAACATGTTATTTTTGCTAAATTCTTTATTTATTTTACGTTTTAGTCATATTAAAATTAATCACGTTATGGATGCAATAAGAATTGTACTTGCTTGTATTAAAAATGCTGACAAGGATTTTAACTTAATTAATGACGGAGATCGAATTGCTATTGGTGTTAGTGGTGGCAAAGATTCAATGCTCCTTCTTTATTCTCTTGTTTTATATAGAAAATTTTCAAAAATTAAATTTGATATTATTCCTATTAATATTAATTTAGGATTTCCTGGATATGACTCAAAAGGAATGGAAGAATACTGTAAAAGTCTTGGACTTGAACTCGTTATTGCAGATGGCTCATCAGTTTATGAAATTTTATCAATTCAAAAAGAAAGACAACATAAATCGACTCTTCCTTGTTCAATCTGTTCAAAGATGAAAAAAGCAATAATTAATAAAAAAGCTAAAGAATTAAAATGCAATAAAGTTTCTTTTGCTCATCATAAAAATGACGCCATTGAAACATTATTTTTAAATGAAATTTATGGAGGAAGAATGGCTACTTTTTCTCCAAAAATGACTTTAAGCAAAGAAAATATTACTTTTATTAGACCATTAATTTATGCAGATGAATCTGATATCAAAAGAGCTATAAAAGAAACAAATATCCCTGTTTTTAGTTCTCATTGCCCAAATGATAGACACACAAAAAGAGAAGATATCAAGCACGTCATTTCTAGAATAAATGAAGAGTTTCCAGCTTCACGAGATAATTTTTTAACAATGCTAATGAACAAAGAAAAAATGGATATTTTTTATGAATATAAATTATCTAAAATTAATAATAGAGATTTTTATTATAAAGAAATCAATGATATTTCTAATTTCTTATTAGAAAAGAAATTTATTAATTCTTCTGATAAAGTAAATCAAAAATCTAAACATATTCATTTATATAAAAAAGAAAAGCTCGTTGGAGTTTTACTTTTAAGTAATGAAGAAAATAATTTCTATATTGAAAAGATTGGATTAAAGGAAAATTCATCTTTTATACCTTTTATTTTTACACTTTATAAAGATCTATTTTTAAAATTTAATCCACTTCATCTTTATATAAAAGATTCAAAATATAAAAATGAGATGAAGGTTATGGAGTTTCAAAAAGTTCAAGGCAAAAGAATGTATAAAATTCAATTAAATCCAGTCAAACTCGAACTAAAATTAAAAAAGGAAGGGCTTATTTAGCTTCTTCCTTTTTATTTAAAGTATCAATTTCTTCTTTTTCCTTATTAAGCAATGATTCAAGACGTGCTTGTTTTTCATAGCTATCATCGAGAACAAACATAATTTCAGGTACTCTTCTAAAATTTAACTTTTTAGCAAGAGAACTTCTAACAAATCCTCTTGCTCTATTTAATGTTTCAATGCTATTTTTTGCATTATTTAAGAAAGATACATAAATCTTACAATAAGAATGATCACTGCTAACTTCGACATCAGTGATAGTCATAAAGCCAACGTTTTCATTCTTAATTTCATAAGAAACGATATCTCTTACAGCTCTAGCAACTAAACTTTTTGTTTTTTCAATATCTTTATTACTTTTAGGCATTATTCTTTTTCTACCATCTCGTAACCTTCGATGATATCTCCTTCATGAACATCATTGAAATTCAAAATCTTAATACCACATTCATAGCCTTGTTTTACTTCTTTTGCATCATCTTTAAATCTCTTTAATGATTCAATCGATCCTTCATAAACAATTGTTCCATCTCTTAAGATTCTGCATTTTGAACTTGCTTTGATTGATCCATCAGTGACCATACATCCAGCAATTTCACCAACTTTAGAAACTTTGAAAACGTTTCTAACTTCAGCTTGACCAGTAACTTTTTCAACTTCTTCCTTCTTCATCTTACCTTTAATTGCATCTTCCATTTCTTCAGTTAATGCATAAATAATTCTATGAAGTCTAATTTCAACACGTTCTTCTTCAGCTTTTTTACGAATAACAGCTGATGGACGGACATTGAAGCCATAAATAATTGCTCCAGATGCACTTGCTAATAATATATCACTTTCAGTAATTGCACCAGCAGCAGCTCTAATAATATTGACTCTTACTTGATCGTTATTTAATTTTTCAAGTGAGCCTTTTACAGCTTCAGCACTACCTGTACTATCTGTTTTTAAAACAATATTAATTTGAGTTAATTGACCTTCGTTGATTTTTGTATATAAATCATCCAAAGAAGTAACTCCACTATTTTGTGCTCTTTCTTCTTGAACTTTCTTTAATCTACGTTTTTCAGCAATATCTTTTGCTTGTTTTTCAGTAGGGAAAGCCATGAATCTATCGCCAGCTAAAGGAACTTCACTTAATCCAATAACGCTAACTGGTGTGCTTGGACCAGCTTCTTTAACAACTTGCTTATATTCGTTGGTCATTCTTCTCATTTTTCCATAAGTTGTACCAACAACAACAAAGTCATTACTATATAAAGTACCATTTTGAACGATTAAACTTGCTTTTGGTCCTTCGCCTTTATCAAGTTCAGCTTCTAAAACTGTACCAATTGCATAACGTTTTGGGTTAGCTTTTAATTGAAGCATTTCAGCTTGTAATAAAATATCTTCTAATAAATTATTAATGCCAATTTTTTTCTTAGCACTAATTTCGCAAGTTAATACATCACCACCAAATTTTTCAGCGATAACATCGTGTTCCATAAGTTCATTAAGAACTCTATCTGGATTTGCTTGTGGTAAATCAGTTTTATTAATAGCAACAATGATTGGAACTTTAGCAGCTTTAGCGTGGTCTATAGCTTCAATAGTTTGAGGCATAACACCATCATCAGCCGCAACAACAAGAACAACAATATCAGTAACACTTGCTCCTCTACTACGCATTGCAGAGAAAGCTTCGTGCCCTGGAGTGTCAATAAATGTAATTTTTTTGCCATCAATTGTTTTTTGATAAGCACCAATTTCTTGAGAAATTCCACCAACTTCGCTATCAACAAGGTTTGAATTTCTAATAGCATCAATTAATGTAGTTTTGCCATGGTCAACGTGTCCCATAATTGTAACTACTGGTGGACGTTCTTTTAAGTCTTCTTCTTTATCTTCAATTTGCGCTTTTTCAAAATCTTCTTCGTTAATTATTTCTTCTTTTTTGAAATCATAACCAAACTCTAAGCAGATTTCTCCAATTGTTTCGTCATCAAGATATTGATTGATTGTAACAAGCTTTTTTTGTAAAAATAACTTTTTAATAATGTCACTTGCATTAATATTTAATTCTTTAGCAAGTTCACCAACAGTAAGGGCCTTTGTGAATACAAAAACACCATTATTAATTTTGTTAAAAGAATTAGAGTTTGATTTCTTTGAAGGTATATTGCTCTCTCTTCTATCTTTGCTATCGTTTTTCTTATATTTCATTCATTCCCCTCCCTATTTCATTTTTAAAAACAATTTCATTCTTTCATAAAGTGAATCATCAATGCTTACTTCTAAAGACTTTTCTAAGCATTTTGTTTTCTTAGCTTTATCAATAGCTTCAATGGACTTGGAGATATAAGCTCCGCGTCCATTAGCTTTGCCTGTCATATCAAGAATAACTTCACCGCTAGGTGTTCTTACAACTCTAAAAAGGTCTTTTTTTGGAAAAACTTCATTAGTTGCTAAACATTTTCTAGTAGGAATATTCTTCATTATCTGTCCTCGTAATAGTTGTCGTCATCGTATTCGCTGTAATCTTCATCATCATAGGAGTCGATATCTTCATCTTCATTGTCAAGAGCTTCAAGTTCTTCATCAGTATAGATATCCATCTTTCTGATAGTTTTCTTTTCTTCTTTTGTATCGTTGCTCTTCTTTTCTTTCTTTTTCTTCTTGAAGTTTTGTTTACTATTTTGTTTTTCTTTCTTTTCTTCTTCAAGTGAAGCTTCTAAAGATTCAATAGTAGTTGTTGTCTTAACTTCGTGTAATTCAACAGGTTCTTCTTTCTTCTTTGGAGCTGGTTCTGCAGGTTTTTCTTCAGCAACTGTTTCTTGAACTTCTTCAACTGGAGTTTCAGTTTTTTCTTCTTCAACTGGAGTTTCTTCTTTAACTGATTCTTCAGCTTTAACTTCAGTTTCAGCTGGAGTTTCTTCTTGAGTAGGAACTTCTTCAACTGGAGTTTCAACAGGTGTTTCTTCAGCTACAGCAACTTCATCACCAACTTTATTGATCTTTGCTTTGAGTTCTTCTTGTCTAACTCTGAATTGTCTTCTTTCTTCTTCTCTAGCTTCGACTTCGTATTCATCTATTGTCTTATATTCAATGCTTTCTTCTTTAGCCTTTGTTTCGCTAATGACATTTACTTTATAGCCAGTAACTTGTCTAGCTAAAATTGCGTTGATGCCTTTATAACCGATAGCGCCGATTAAAGTTTCATCATCGCAAACTGCAAGAACTTCTTTCTTTTCTTCGTCGATGTTCATACCAAGAATCTTTCCTGGTCTTAATAATTCAGCGATAAATACACCTAAATTTGGTGAATATGTAATAATATCAATCTTTTCTTTTGAATCTTTTGCATTTCCAAGTTGAGAAACGATAGCTTGAATTCTGTTACCATTTGTACCGATACATGCACCACTTGGATCAACGTTTGAATCATTTGAGTAAACACAAACCTTAGCTCTTTTACCAGCAATACGAGCAATTGCTTTAATAACAACAGTTCCATCTAAAATTTCATGAACTTCATTTTCAAAAAGTTGTCTTAAAAATCCTTCACAGCTTCTTGATGCTTTAATAAGTGATCCTTTTTTATCATCTTTATCTTTTCCAATGCCTTCAATATAAACTTTAATTGAATCGCCTGGAGCGTATCTTTCATCACCAATTAAATCTCTACTTGTTAATGTAACTGATGTTCTTCCTAAATTGACAATGACGTTACGAACATCACTCTTTTCAACTGTTCCTGTAACGATTGTTCCAATTTTACTTGCATAATTTTCAAGTAAAGCATCTTTTTCAGCTTTAGCAATTCTTTGTCTAAAATTAGACATAAATCTATTAACATCTCTATCTGTTAAAGTTGCAATGTCCAATTCTTCTTCATAGAAATCGCCTAATTTAAGTTTAGGATTTTTTTCTTTTGCATCTTCAAGAGAAATTTCAATATAATCATCTTGAATTTCATCTTCAGGAACAACTTTCCATTGTCTGAAACAGTTAACTTTTGCTTTATTTAAATCAACTTCAGCTCTAATTAAAGCATCTGGTAATTTAACAGCATCTTTATTTTTATTTGAACTACCTGATTTTGTTGGTTTCTTATCGAAACGATATTCATCTTCAATCTTTTTAGCGAAAGCGACTTTGAATGAATCAGCTAAAATTTGTTGTAAGTTTTCGTTTGAAATTCCTTTTTCATTGCCGAGTGAAGTAAAGCCTTCAATGAATTTTTTCTTATTAATTCCCATATTTTCTCCTAAAATTTAATGGCAAGTCTTGCCTTATCAATATCCTTTTTATTCAATTCACATTTTATGTCTCTAGTTTTATCTTTGTACGTCAGTAAAACTTGATCATCTTTTACTTCGACAAGGTCTCCTTCAAGAGTATTCTTTCCTTTATAAGGGTTTGCTAAATGCAAATTGACATATTTACCAACATATTTATCTAAACGATTAACATCTATTGGCTTTTCAATACCTAAGCTTGAAACATCAAGCGTATAAGCTGCTTCTGTGAAATCATATTCATCAAGTAATTCACTAATAAGCGATGATACTTCAGTAATATTATCGATATTTATCGGTTCATCTCGGTCAACAACAATTTCAAGAATTTTCGTTCTTGGCATGTATTTAAAAGAATATAATTCATATCCTTCTTTTGCTAATGCCTCATTAATTAAACTTTTTACGGTTTCTAATTCTTCCATTAATAACCCCTTTTAAAAAAATAAGAATACCCGCAGGTACTCTAACGACAGATAAATTTCTTTATCGCTTAAATAATAGCGAAAAAAATATCTAGTTGTCAACTTAATCTTGATGTTTTATATATAATAAGGATAGGAAAGCAAAAAATTCTGCCTTAAATTTCTTTTAAATATAATTCAATTTGATCCACTAAACTATTTGGTGCACTTGTTCCGCTAATTAAAATTGCTTTTTTATATTTTTTAATGTCAGCTTTTTTCAATTCTTCAGCAGAATTTAAAAATAAAATCTTTTTGTCATGATGAAATTCATTAGCTAATTCATAAAGTTTTGTAGTGTTGCTACTTTTTTTATCGCCAATAATAATAAATAAATCAGCATCGCCACAATATGATTTAGTTTTTTCTTGTCTTAATCTAGCAGTGTTACAAAGTTCATTAGTAAATATTGCTTCTGGTATGTTCTTTTTTATATCATCAAATATTTCTTTAAGTTCAACAAAAGATAAAGTTGTTTGATTTAATACAAGAGGTTCTTTTGTTTTTATTTGAGAATAATCAAAATCACCATCTTTTTTATCATATAAAAAGACATTTTTTCCATAAGAAAGACTAGCAATTGTTTCATGGTGATTTCTATCTCCAATGAAAATTATCTCTTTTTCTTTATTATTTATAATATTTAATAAATTTTTCTTAATAATATCGCAAGTTAAATCAAAAAATTTCACTTCGTTTTTAGTTAAAACTTCTTCGTATTTTTTATCATGACCATGCGCACTAAAAACGACAATTTCGCCTTTTTGAAATCTATTTAACAATTCAATTGCATTTTCTTTTTTATAATCAACAACTTTAATTCCTTCATTTTCAAGTTCTTTCATTACAAGGTCATTATGAATTAAAGGTCCAAATAAATAAATTTGATTATTCGAATAATCATTTTTAATTTCTTTTAATCTTGCTAAAGCTTTTTTAACTCCATAGCAAAAGCCAATAGGTTCTAATCTATCTACCTTCATTCATTATTCCTTTAATTTCTTGATAAGCTGATTCAACATCAACTTTTTCTATAATTTCTTGTTCTAAAATGCTACCAGAATTAACAAATTCTAAAGGTATAGCTTTAATAATTACTTCTCCTTTATACGAAAATTTATTTAACGTTAGTAAAACATTTGAAGCAAATCCACTTTCAACGCCATATGGATCATAAATATATATTTTTTTATAATTTAATAACATTTTTATTGAATTTAGATCGTATCCTTTTATGAAAAGAGCATTAATAATCGTAACATCGTCATCAACCAATCTATCATATAAATCTAAAATATGAGGTCCAAAAGTAACGACACATAAATTATCATTTCCTTTTTTTAATATTTTCCAATTGAAATCATTAATTTTCTCATTTTCATTGTTTTTATAAAAAGAATTATCCATATAAAAAGATGTATAGCGAATCGCAAATGGCTTGTCATAACTTTTCTGAAACTCAAAAAGATTTTTTGCATCAAATTCATCTTTTGGCATTGCAACACATAAATTAGGAACTGAGTACAAGAATCCATCATCATAAATTCCTTGATGAGTTTCTCCATCTCTTCCGATAAGACCGCATCTATCAATAAGCAATGTAACTTTTGTATTTAATCTTGTTATATCGTGAATTATCTCATCATACGCTCTTTGTAAAAATGTAGAATAAATCAAAACATAGGTCTTAAAATTATTCATTGCAAACGATGAAGCAAAAATTAAGGAGTGTTCTTCGCAAATTCCAACATCAAATGTTCTATCTTTATGTTTAGAAAATACATCAATTAATTCAGCTCCTACTGTTGTAGAAGGGCAAATTGCAACGCACTTCTTGTTTTCTTCAAGTTCTTTATCAAGTAAATTTGAAAAATATTTAGAAAGTGATTTCTTAGATTGAGGGAAAATAATTATTTGGTTTCCTGTCTCTATATCAAATGGTGGAGTGAAATGGAATTTACCTGTTTTGTCTTCTTCAGCATATTTAAGTCCACTTCCTTTTTTAGTTCTTACATGAATTAAAGATGAATTTTTAATATTTTTAGCTTGAAGAAAAGCTTGTTCCATTTCTTTAAAGTTATCTCCATCAACAGGACCTAAATATTGAAGTTTATTTTCTCCAAATATATTATTTATAAATTCACTATCGCTAAGGTTTTTTAAAACTTTATGAAGTCCACCCTTAGTAGGAGCGATACTCATTTCATTATCATTCAATATGATTATAACTTTTGTATTTAAAGTCGAAAGATTATTTAGTGCTTCAAAAGGTAAGCCATTAGCAATTGATCCATCCCCAATTACAGCGATAACATCATATTTTTCTTTATTTAAATCTCTAGCTTTTGCAAATCCAAGAGCAGCACTAATTGAAGTTGAAGAATGACCTCCATCATAAAAATCATATTTAGATTCTTTCACTCTAGAAAATCCAGCAACACCATTTGACTCGCGAAGATTAACTAATGGTCTACCAGTTAAAATTTTATAAGCATATGTAGAATGTCCGATATCAAAAATAATTTTATCTTTATTAAAATCAAACACTCTACATAACGAAATTGTTAGATTAGTTGTTCCTAAATTACTTGAAAGATGTCCACCGAATTTAGAGCAAGCTTTTATAATTTGATTTTTTATGTCTTTACTAACATTAAAAAGTTCGTCAATTGACAAACTTTTAAGATAACTGAAATCGATTTCGTTTAAATTAAATTTGTTGCTTTCTTTCATCTCAATAATTATAAAATAGTTAAAATTTATATTCTAGATATATTGCACTTATAGATATCGTATTTTTATATCAAAAAATTTATCAAAAAATAAAATATTTCACTTAAAAACCTTTTAAAACTGAGTTATTTCTTTAAAAATTGAAATAAGCAGTGCCTTTTGACACTGCTTACCAATTTTATTTATTTAATAAACTATTTTCCTTTATGACTTTCTCTTTTAATTGTCCAGGAACTTCTTCGTAGCTGTGGAATTCTCTAACGAAATATCCACTACCTTGAGTTAAAACTTTTAACTTAGTAACGTAATCAAGTGTTTCACTTTCAGGCAATAAAACTTCAATCATAGTTGTATCATCTTCTTTATCGATAATATTTTGAATTCTACCTCTTCTTGAATTAAGATCATTTAAGACATCTCCCATGTAAACATTATCAATATAGATATTTACAGATAGGATAGGTTCAAGAATTGTAGGACCAGCTTTCATATAAGCATCTTTGAAAGCTAAAATTGAAGCCATCTTAAATGCTAATTCATTCGAGTCAACTGGATGATATTTTCCATCAACTAAAATTGCTTTACATTTAATAACCGGGAATCCCGCTAATAAGCCTTGTGAAAGTGCTTCGTAGAAGCCTTTTTCAACACTTGGGAAATAATTTTTAGGAACAGCGCCACCAAATACTTCTTCACTAAATGAAATTTCTTCACTAGGTTCAAATCTCATTTCAACAACGCCATAGAATCCACTTCCACCACTTTGTTTAATGTATTTTCCGTTTCCAGTAGCAGTTTTTGTAATTGTTTCTCTATAGCAAATTTTTTGTTCACTTGTTTTAAGTTCAACACCATATGTATTCTTAATTTTGCTTAAAACGAAATTAATGTGAGTTTCGCTTAATCCGCCAAGTAGCAATTGTTTTGTTTCAACATTGCGTTTAACTTCAAGAGTTTTATCTTCTTTAAGTATCTTAGCGAGTGCAGAATTGATCTTATCATCATCTTTTTTATTTTCTAATTCGATAGCTTTAAATATAACAGCTGTTGGGAATCCAATTTCTTTATATTTAATGTGACTATCTTTGTCAGAAAGAGTGAATGAAGTTTCTAATTCGTTAATTTTTGTTAAAGCAATAATGTCGCCAGCGCCTGCTTCTTCAATAGGTTGTAAATTTTTGCCACATACTTCATTTAATGCAACTAATTTAACATTTTGATTTAAATTAGGAACAAAAACTTCTTGCCCAACTTTAACTACACCGCTATCAACCTTAGCATAATTGATTTGTCCTAAATATGGATCGATTATAGTTTTAAAGATATATCCACTGAATGGTTCTGATGCTTCTGTTCTTCTTTCAACTTGTTTTCCATTATCGTCAACACCAATATAAGGTTTTAAATCGGTTGGAGATGGTAAATAGTCAACAAGCATTGATAATAATGTGTTAATACCAATATTATTTTGCGCACTGCCAAATACGATTGGATAGATTTCAGCATTTAATACGCCTTTTCTTAAGCCTTTATGAATTTCTTCATTTGTTAATGGCTCTCCAGAAAAGAATTTATCAAGTAATGTATCGTCAGTCAAAGCAACAGCTTCACAAATTCTATTATGTAATTCGAAAACTTTTGCTTTTTTATCATCATAAATTTTGTCATCTTCGCAAGTTTTTCCATTATATTTTCTCGCTTTTAAGTCAACACAATTAATAAAGCCATCAAATTGATCAGCATGGCCGAGTGGTAATGTAAATGGAATACATGTTTTACCAAGTTTTTCGTAGATATCTTCTAAAATTTCTTCGTAGTCTGGATATCCTTTGTCCATTTTATTTACATAAATAATAAATGGAATTCCTCTTTTTCTTAAAAGTTTATAGGCTTTAATTGTACCTACTTGTACTTTTGCTTGTGAATCAATTACAAGTATTGCACCTTTAACTGAATGTGCAACTGCAATTTCTTCACCTACGAAGTCATCATTTCCAGGTACATCTAATAAGTTAATTTTGCAATCATTATAAAAAATAGGAACAATACTTGTTGAAATACTAGAAAGTCTTCTTTTTTCTTCTTTCAAATAATCACTTACTGTATTTCCTTTTTCGACAGTTCCCTTTTCGCCTTTGTTTATTGCGTTATACAAAGACTCAACTAAAGATGTTTTGCCACTCCCCTGATGTCCGAAGAGGGCTACGTTCCTGATGTTTTTTGCGTCATAGACCATAAATTATACCTCCTATGTAAGCGCTTACATTTGCTTATATTACTAGAATAAATTATCGAGGAATAAAAATAAAGAAAAATTTAATCGTTCAATAACAATATCTAGAAATTATCAAAAAACTGTTTTTAAAAATAAAAACTTAAAAAATTAAAGAAAAATAAATGCACTAGTTATTAATAATTGAGCAGCATAATAAGTTAACATTACAAAGAATTTTAAATATTTCGTATCGCCAATGAATCTCTTTCTCATAACAAGCGAATCACTAAAAGTAAAAATTATATATGCGAAAAATAAAATTAAATATTTATAGTCTTTAAATATAAAAAATAAAACAATCGAGCTAATTACATTAAATAAAAGCATCGATGTATATACAGTACATGAACATCTAAAAAATACTGGCAAGAATTTTTTTGTGACAAGCCAATATCCGGCAAAAACGATTAGCATTCCAACTAATATAGCAAAGATATAATACCAATCAAATGTTACAGAATGTAATGTATAAATATAAGTCGCTACAAGAACATGTTCTACAAAGAAAGAAATAATACCTGCAAATAACATTTTCTTATTCCAACTTATTAAGAAAAGATCTCCGATCATTCCAAAACAAATTGCTAAATAAACAATAGGATTTTGAATCTTATAAGTTCCAATTAAAGCAATTAAAAATAAAATAGGGACAACTTTAAAAATTTTTCTCATTTTTTCTTTTTGACTAATACAAAAATAAAATTCGAGAAAAGAAAATATAATAAATCCCGTTAACATTATTATAGAAATAGCTTCCACTCCCTTATACTAGCGAAAAAACCCGCAAAATGGAAGCATTTATTTAGAAAATCTTAAAATACTTTTAATTAATCTATTTGTTCCGTCTTTCACTCTCTCAAACTGAGTAGCTAAATTTATTCTTATAAAGCCTTCACCATTTTTTCCATATTCAGTCCCACTAGTTACAATTAATCCAGAATCATTTCTTATAAATTCAACTAATTGATCAATAGATTTTGCATAATGAGAAACATCTACCCACATAAGATACGTTGCATCAGAAAGGCTAAGCTTAGCAAATGGCAATTTCGTTTTTATTTCTTCATAAAAATATTTTTTATTATTAAAGATATATTCATTAAGTTGATTAAGCCGTTCTTCGCCTTCTTTTAAACAAGTTATGTTAGCATCAATTGCAAAATAATTAGGCTCACCACATTCACTTGTGTTGATTTCTCTCCATACTTTATGTCTTAAAAATTTGTTTGGGATAACTATACAAGCAGATTGAAGCCCAGCAATATTAAATGCTTTTGACATTGCATGGCATGCAATTCCAATTTCTTTTGCTTCTTTTGAAACACTTAAAAAAGGGACATAATCATTTATGTTTTTATTAACATCACAATGGATTTCATCACTTACTACAATTAATCCATACTTTTTAGCCAATGTACAAATCTTAATTAGTTCATCTTTTGTCCAATTTTTGCCAATAGGATTATGAGGATTACAAAGAATTAATAATGTTGTTTGTTCATTTTTCATCTTGTTTTCTAAATCATTAAAATTAATTTCATATTTTCCATTTTCATAAATTAAATCACTAGAAACAACATTTCTACCATTATTCAAAATACAATTATAAAAAATATTATAAACAGGTGACATTATTAAAACATTCTCACCAACTGTCGTTAATTTTCTAACAATAGAAGATAAAGCTGCAACTACTCCTGTAGAATAAATCATCCAATCAATTTCATAATTAATATTGTGTCTTCTTTTAAACCAATTTCTGTATTCTTCAAAATAATCATGATTTTCTATTGCATAACCAAAAATACCTTTTTCTGATAATTCAGTCATTTTCTTAATGAGTGCTGGACATGTTTCAAAATCCATATCAGCAACCCACATAGGTAACTCATTTTGTTTAACATCCCATTTTAATGAATTCCCATTTCTTCTATTTGTTAATTTATCAAAATCATATTTCATATTTATTTAATCCTTTTTATTATAGTACCATTCGGATTTCGGCAATTTTCATCAATTATAATTTCTCCAAAATCTTTAGCCTCAATTATGCCTGCTTCAGGATTTTTAACTGAATCAATCTTTGATAAAACTTTGGCATCAACGCTAGAATATTCAAAAGATAAAGTCGTATCTTTTAAGACGCAATCAATTAATTTTACATTTTTCATATAGCAAAATCCTTGAAGAGAACTAATGATGCAATTTTTAAAAGTAATATTAGATGAATTCCATCCGATATATTCACCAATAATTGTAGAATTTTCGACATAAACATTTTCACAATTCCAAAAGGAATCTTTTGAAAATAATTTAGAATTTTTAACTACGATGTCTTTTCCACCATCAAGGACATAATTTCCCTCTAATGAAAAATTTTCTAAAGTAACCCTATTAGAATTCATAAACATATAGTCGCCTTTCGCATTAACATCTTTTATATTTATATCTGTACAATTCCAAAAAGACTCAATTGCATTTGGCATCTCAACGTTTTTAAGTGTTATGAATTTAGATCTTCTAAAAGTTTTAGGAGCTTCAATTATTGAGTTTTGAATTGTTATATTATCTGTGTACCAGATTCCACTCCTTGCAGTTTCTAAAAGTTTAGAGTCGCTCATTACTATGTTTTTTGAATACCAAATTGGATATTTCCATGCAAAAATGCAGTTTTTTAAAGAAATATTAGAGCTTTCCTTAAGTGGTGACTCGCCAAAGCCAAATTCTACATTTTCTAAATTTAAGTCGCTAGACAAAAATAATGAACGTTCGCCTTCAAACTTTTTATCTTTAATCAATTCCATATATTCTCCTAAACATAATTAACTTTTTTACATCAAAAAATATTTCTTTTAGTAATAATATAAACTTTCGTAAAGAAATACTATAGCAAAAAGATATTATTCTTTTTGCATTCTTCAATCGTTTCATCATCCCAAAGACCACATTGTACTTCTCCAATATGTGCCTTTTTAAGGAAGAATAAGCAAAGTCTTGATTGGCCTATACCACCACCAATTGTAAAAGGAAGTTTATTGTCTAAAATAGATTTTTGAAATGGTAGTTTTTCTCTTTCTGTTAGATTAGAAAGTTCTAATTGTCTTTTTAAACTTTTAGCATCAACCCTTATTCCCATGCTTGAAAGCTCTAGTGGAATATCAAGTACATCATAATAAACAAATAAGTCTCCATTTAATTCCCAGTCATCATAATCAGGTGATCTTAAATCATGAGGTAAACCATTTGACAACTTACTTCCTATTTTTTCAATAAATACTGCCTTTTTTTCTTTTACAATAGCGTATTCTCTTTCTTTAGGCGAAAGTTCAGGGTATCTTTTAAGTAGTTCTTCACTAGTAATAAAATAAATATTGCTTGGTAAATGTTCACCAATAAAATCATAATTTAAAGCTAAAAATTTTTCTGTTTTCAACAAACATGCATAAATTTCTTTTACAGTTTTTTCTAAATATTCAATATTTCTATCTTTTTCTTCAATAACTTTTTCCCGGTCCCATTGATCAACATATATAGAATGAATATTGTCTAAAATTTCATCTCTTCTTATAGCATTCATATCAGTGTATAAACCTTTATGTATATTAAAGTCATACTTTTTTAAAGCATATCTTTTCCATTTTGCTAAAGACTGTACTACTTCACCATGAATATTTTTTATATCTTTTATATCAAAAGAAACCGGTCTTTCAACGTTATTTAAATTATCATTAAGCCCGGTTTCAGGATTAACAAAAAGTGGAGCAGTAACTCTTCTTAAATTTAAAGAAATTGAAAGTTCAACCTGAAAGAAATCTTTTATTGTTTTAATAGCTTTTTGAGTTTCATATAAATTAAGTTTTGAATCATAATTTTTTGGTGTGATAATTTTGCCCATAATTTTCCTCATAAAAATGTTAAATTAAAAATGATTTTTTTCAAGTTAATTGCCTAAAAAATATTGAAAATATATAGTATTTTTATAGGCAAATAACTACTTTAAAGTTTGAATTGTCTTTTTTTCCTTTCCCATCTTTCTTGTAATAATAGAATTACAAATTAAACTTAAAATAGCAAAGGCCGTTCCAAGTAGAACTCCAGCAATTCCAATTGCTTCTTTATAACCACAGGAAATAATATAGATAAGAATAAAAATAAATAACGTTAAAAACGAAATATCAAATATTAAACTAGTTATTAGTAAGCCTTTATTGTTCTTTTTAAATTGAATTGCTTTTAAAATCAAGCCTACAAGGGAAATTATTAGAGAAACACCAATAGCAATTAAAATTACAATGCATATAATTTGTGCAAAAATTCCTCCTATAGCTTCAGAAGCAGATTCGCCTTCGCTATGTATGTTATTAAAAATAGAAAGAAACGTTATTCCAAGAGCAATAAACGTAGTTACATATGCTATATACGATATTAAGGATAAAGTATTTAATGTTTTATATTTTCTTATCATAAATTACGTCCTCTTTTTTATTATATATTAAGAACGGAGCTTTAATATTACAAAACGAATTTGTTTAAAAAGTATATTATCTTTTACTAAGCATAAAAAAGCTTGATATTTCTACCAAGCTATCGCGATCATATATTGGTGACCTATACGGGATTCGAACCCATGAATGCATGCGTGAAAGGCATGTGAGTTAAGCCGCTTCTCCAATAGGCCACTTGGCGCTGACTATAGGATTCGAACCTACAACCGATCGGTTAACAGCCGATTGCTCTACCGTTGAGCTAAGTCAGCACTTCACAAGCGCTCAATAATAATATCATAAAGGCTTAATTTAACGCAACAACTTTTTTAATATTTTTTTCAGTTTTTGCAACTTTACGAATGTCATTGAGCACTATAGTCTTTATTTAATCTTTTTATCTAACAAATCAAGTAATTCGCCAAGAGTTTTTAAGTTAGTTGTTTCGCTAGCTTCGAAAGAAATTCCGTATTGTTCTTCGAGTTCGAGCAAGAATTCAACTACATCTAAAGAATCTAAACCATAATCTGCAATAGTTGCGTTTCTATTTATTTCAGAAATATTTAACTTTTCCTTAATAAGATTTTCAATTTCTTGTTTTTTATCCATTTTAATTTCCTCTTTTCTAGTAAATTATAAGATAAATTAGAATAAATAAAAGTAAAAAAGGACTTTGCTTTGAACAAAGTCGCTTTTCTAATTAAAATCTTAATAAGTTATCTGTTGTATTTACAACTGCGACTGATGATGGAATTGTATCGTCTGTGATTTTGCTTGATAAACCATTTGCTGCAGTTTTGAATGCTGCGACTAAAACTCCAGCAACAGCTGCGAATACTCCTACAACTAAAACAACTCCTAATAATTGACCTTTAATTTCTGACATAATGTGTCCTCCTTATTTATATAAATTAATAACTGCATAACGTGTTATCTTCAAAGACATTGGATCTGACTTAAATGCAATCGGCTTATACTCTTTTATTAGGTAATACTCAAAAATTGATCCTTCTGTATATGATGAAACGACGTTAGCCGCCTTAATTTCTGCGTTTATTTCGCTTTTTGTATATTCCATTAATTGACTAGTTATTTCTCCATTTTTTGAGATTTGATAACTGGCAATTTGTGAAAATGCATCTAACCTTGTATATAAAAGCTGAATGTTTATAAGGTCACTTGCGAATAAAAAAGCGAGAAAAATAAATCCAAGTGACAATATCAATCCAAATTTAGAACCCATTAGTTAACTCTCCTATAATGTTTACTATAAGTAAAAGAATTACGAACATAAGGTAAGCAACTCCAATTAAAGACATCATTGAAAGTGAATTTAGCTTTTTATATCTTTTATCAAATTGGACCTTATTTGTTCTTTCTTTATAATTTTCAAAAATTTTAATAAATTGATTAATGTAATTATCTGTATATCCTCCATCAACCATTTGAAATAAAGCAATCATTACTTCTTCAATAGTTTTGTTTTTAAAATTTTTAGAAAAATTTAAGAAAGGAACTATTGTTTTGTCTTCATCTATTTCATTAGTGAATTTCTTAATTTCAAAAGACATATCTTTTCCTGTATATTGGTTTGCTTTATTTATAGCTGTATAGACATTTTCTTTATTTACTAAATAAATTCTAAGGTAAGAGAAAACTTCACAAAATTCATATTCAAGTTTTCTTCTTCTATCTTCTTCATATATTGAGTATCTTGAATAAAATAAATAGCTAAACGCTAATGTAAGTACTATAGTAACTAGGCCTATAATTACATTTTTATAAAAGATAGAAAGGAATAAACCAAGACCAATAATTAAAATATTAATTATGAGAAAAGTGCTTAATTCTGACTTTGGATTTAAACCTATGTTCAATATTCTTTGTTTGAGTTTTTTCATCCGAATTTTCTCCTTTAATCACAAAAGATAAGTTGTATAAATTATTGGTAAATAAAACTAAATTGAATAAAAGTAATAAGAAATAGATAAATATTAATATTGGATAAAATTGAATTTTAATTAAATCTGGATAAAGATTTATTAAAGAAATATTCATGATCAGCAGGATTATTGTATTTAAAGTCCAGGAGCTAACCATTTCTTTTGATTTACTTTTTCCAGAAATTTCATATTCTAGAAGTTGATTTTCTAACGATCTTGAATCCTGTATTAATAGATGCGATATTGAAAGAATATCTCCTCCATTTAATATAAATTGATTAATAATATTTATAAAAACACCATATATAGGGATATCAAAATATTTATATAAATAACTTATTTGTTCTTCTACTTCTAAATGTTCAACAGCATTCATTTGATTTTTTAAATCTTTAGAAGCACTTTCTTTCATCTTATTATATGTGCTATAAACTGAACCATTTACACTTAATGAAATGATAAAACCATTAATAAAATTAACACATTCATATGATCTAGATAGTCCTTTTTTATATCTTTGAATTTTTTTAAATAATACAAGAAAGAAAAACGAAATAAATATTAAGAAAATTGCTAAACTAAATATTAAATTTTTGGTTAAAAAATAATTTAATCCGCCTAGAAGAGCACTTACCATTAAGAAAATTAATGAACTTAGTTTCATTACTTTTCAGCTCCTAAAAATTCCTTATTAAGTTTCGTAAATTCCTGTGATGTTAATTCAAAATCTGTTCTAAAAGATGATGGCAATGGTTTAAAAGTTGAAGGATATTTATAAAGTTCATAATATTTTCCATTATTATTAGTTCCTACCGAATCAACATATCTTTTAATTTCTTTCTTCTCAAAATCATATAAGGATTTTAAATGTACTATGAGTTTAAAATGTTCATAAACATCAATTAAAGTTTCATCATATGAAAGAGTTTTATTATTTATCATGCACATTCTAGTCATTCTATTGTATGTTGATTCACAATTTCTTGAATGAAGCGTTGTAATTGTAGGATGGCCCGTCATCGCACTATTTAAAGCACTAAGCATTTCGCTTCCTCTAGTTTCGCCTATTATTATCCAATCAGGATTGCTTCTTAAGGCATTTTTGATTAAAGAATCGAAGTCTAAATTTTGATTATTATTTAATAAGAGCCAAGTTTGACTATCTAAATTTTTAGAGAAGAAATCCGTTTCTAATTCATTGATATTATCAATCATTACTAAACGAGTATTTTCATTCATTTTTGAAATTAGAAATTTTTGAAATTCTGTTTTGCCAGTTCCAGTCTTACCGCTTATTACAATGGATAATTTATTTTTAATTGCTAAAAGTAGGATCTTAAGCACTCTTTCATTTATTAACTCTCCATTTTCACAAATACGAAGTTTATCATAGCCAACTCTAATCGAAAAATTGACAACGTTTTCCCTATTTTTTCTACTGATAGAACTATGAGTTCCGTTAATTCTATAGCGTCCAACAGAAACATCTAAAATTGGATTCGTAAAAGAAAATTGTGAGTCAGTCAAATTAGCGATTTGCCTTAAAAAACTATATGCTTCATTCGAAGAAATAGAGATTTCACTTTTAACTCTTCCTTTTAAATTATCTTTATAATATATTTCTTCTCCATTAAAAGAGATATCCGTTATATTTTCATTAGTTAACAATTCTTTTAAAAAACTTGTTTCAATATATTCAAGTAATTTTTCATTCATTTTAATTAGCCCTCCTTATTTCATATTTCATATATCCGTCATAGTCAAAAACTTTGTTGTATTTACAGTTAAAATGCACATTCACACATGTTGGATATGGTTCGTAAGTAATTTTCCGCTCATTATTATCTTTTTCTAAATATGAAAAGCTAATTTTATAGGTATCAATTTTAGATTTTAATGATTTGGACAAGTAAGTTTTAACATTCCTTTCAAGAAGTGTTTTATTAAAACTTGGTTCAAATTTTCCAGTTTCATCAATAGAAATAGTTGATACTTTAAACAAAGCTACAGGCATAGTTTTAAATACCCTATTTATATACATTCCATTTATAGATAAAGAAAATACATAAATTGAGGACGTTATTAAAAAGTAGCTAAAATATAAAAGTGAACTTACCATATTTTCACTTCCTCCATTTTTGAATCATATCTTTCATTCGTGTAACTCCCAACAACATCATAAAGATCAAAGATGGTTTTATCATGAAAGTATATATTAAATTCAAAATAAACATTTGAATGCGATTTGCCAAAATCATTTATGCTTAATAAAGCACTTGTTGTCTTATATTTTTCATACTGACTGCTTGGAAAATAAACATAATCATCAGATGTTATATAATTCTCAAAATCAGTTTGGTTTTTACTCATAATAAAGGTATTAGAATCAACATAATATCTTTTATTTAGCGTGAAATTGATTACATTATTATTGCTAAGTGCTTCATAAGAAAGTGGGATTGTGACTCGGTTTCTTTTTGTTACGAAGGCTTTAGAAAATAACTTTCCATCATTTTTCAAAACTAATGTAGCTTTCGTATAAATAAGTTGGCTTCTTTGAGTTTGATATTTAATACCAATATTTTTAACATTAAAACGAAGATAATAATCAATGTAATTTTCTTTTTCTATTCCAGTAACAGTAAGATATTCATAGTTTAATGACATAACTTTGTTCTCGAACATAGTACTTATTAATATTTTTGCCGTTTGATCTTTGATTAAATAATTATCGGTATTAGAAATCGGTACGGAAAAATCATATTTATTAGCAAGAAAACTTTTAATGGTTGAAAAATTAAAATCTAATGTTGAATCGTATAGAATTTTATTTCGATTAATTTTAACTGAGATTTTAAATTCTTCACTTTGCTTAGTGTCTCCAACAAGATTTTGTCCTTCGTAAATAAGTTCTTTACTATTTTCGTTTTTTAAATAAACACGATAATAAATTGTTGTCATCGTTCTTTTTCTTAAAGGCAAGTTAAAGTTGAATTCATTTTGCTTTCTATAATCAGCAAAATTATATTTAAAAGGAAGAACTTCGAGATAGTTGCATTCTTTATAATTTATTACTTCTTTTTCTTTAAAACTTTGATCGTTTAAATTTTTATTATCATAATTTATAAAAATTAAATTAGACACTATTGGAATAAGTAAAATAAATTTCATAAAATTCATAAATTAACCTTTAAGCGACTTCCTCGCCCCTTTTCACTTATTACGACATTAGCTATTTTAAAAGTTTTAAAATTTTTTGCTTATTTTTAAAATCTTAATGCTATCTTAATATCGCTCCGAAATTAATGGTTCTTAGCGTTTTAATCTCAACTTAGATTTTGATATAATTAGCGCATGATTATTTTGATAGGCCCTAGTGCAAGTGGAAAAACAGAAATTGCTAAAACTTTAATTAAAAATTTTAATTATAAAAAATTTGTAACAACTACTACTAGGTCCATTCGAGTTGGTGAAATTAACGATATTGATTATCATTTTGTTTCTATTGATGAATTTAAAAATAAAATTGAGAATGATCAATTTATAGAATATACGCAATATAACGGAAATTATTATGGATCAACCAAAGATGAAATTAGTGATGATAAAATTATTATTCTTGAACCTAATGGTTTTCTTAAATTTAAAAGTCTTAATGTAAAATCTATGGTATCTTTTTTTGTTGAGTGTCCAAAAGATGTTAGAAAAGAAAGAATGATCGAAAGACAAGACAAAGAAGAAGACATTAAAAGAAGATTAAATAATGATGACTTCATTTTTAATAATGATATAAAAAAAGAAGCAGACTTTGTTGTAACTAATGACAATTCTACTTCTTTAAAAGATTTGGCTAATAAAATTAATAAATTATATTTAGAAAAAATTAATCAATAGATTTATTTACTGTAACTAATAATTTTTCGATGGTATTTTTCTTATCAATTGCAATGACTTTCATTGATAAATTTTTAAGCTTTATCACATTTCCGAGTTTAGCAAAATTATCGTCTAAAAGTTCTATACAATAGCCACCAATAGTAACATATTCAGTCTCAATTTCATCATAATCCAGTGAAAAAAGCTCGCAAAAGTCCTCTAAATTCATTTTCCCATCAACAATATACTTACCATTTCTCATCTTTGTATAAGGCATTGAAGGATCATCACTTTCATCCCGAATTTCACCGACAATTTCTTCAATAATATCTTCCATAGTTAAGACGCCTTCTACACCACCATATTCATCTAAGATAATTGCAAAGTGTTTTTTGTTTCTTTTAAACACTTTCAAAATATCATTAATTTCAGCTGAACGAGGAAAAGTTAAAGGTTCAAAAAGCATACTTCTAAGATCAAATTTATCGTTTTCAAGTTTTGCTCTAACAAGAGTTTTTGTTAATACAAAACCTAAAATATTATCTATTGAATCTTCATAAACTGGGATACGAGAATGTTTATATGTTTCATCATTCTTTAAAATTTCATCTAGTGAATCGTTTACATCGATTGCATAAACATCAACACGAGGAGTCATAATTTCATAAGCTTCTGTACTTGCATAGTCAATTGTTCCATGCAAGATTTCTGCTTTATCATTATCAACTAATCCGTTATCTTCAATTTCATCAACCATCTCATGTAATTCGTCATCGCCTATTTTTATGTCACTTATATTATGAGTGATTGGATAAGAAACAACCTTACCAAATCCACTAACAAAAATTGTGACAGGATAGAAAACATAATAAAAAATGTTCAAAGCTTTTGAATATAAAATTGTTAATTTAAAGTTATAAATTTTTCCTAATGATTTAGCAATAATCTCACCAAAAGTAATCTTTGTAACTAAGCAAATCATTGAAGCAATAAAACCCCATTGTTCACTGATTGAAGAAATGTTTGGTGTATCTTTTCCTAAGATTAAGATAGCTAAAGAAACACCAAGAAGTGTAGAAATACTGTCTAGACCTGCATTCACTGTATCATTTAAAAGTAAAATCGTAGAGATGGTGTTATCATAATTCTTTGCTAGTTTAAAAGCATATTTAGCACTTTTATTTTTTCCGTTTTCACGAGAATAATTTTCTAGTTTAGTTAAATTAACGCTTCCATAAGCCATGTCGGAGCTTGAAAAAATCATGCTTAAAAATAGAAGAACAACTAAAGCAACAGAATAAACTATTATTAAAGTCGTAGTGTCCATATTACTTCTTTTCTCCTATTAAATTAACTCTATTTTCACTGATATTTCCAACAAGTTCTTCTAAAACATCTTCCATTGTGACCATTCCAATGACTTTGTTATCTTTTCTAACGATAGCAATATGTGTTTTTTCCTTATTGAACATCTTAAAAATATCATCTACCTTCATGTTTTCATCAATGTATAAAGGTTGATTTAACACACTTCGTATTTCAAGATGCGGATCAAGAGTTACTTCTCTAAAATAAGTTTTTACAGTTAATATTCCAATGATATCATCGATTGTTTCATCATAAATTGGAATACGCGAATAAGTCGTTTTAAGAATAACATCATTTAATTTTTGCACAGTTAAACCATTTATATCTAAAGCAAAGATTTTATCTAATGGTGTCAAAACATCCCTTGCAGATATCATATCAAAATTAAATGCACGGTTGAGCATTCTTAATTCATTAGGTTCAAATAAATCTTCTTGTTCTTCATCGTTGTCTTCTTCAGTAGCATTTTCATCATTTATTGCTTCATCTGCCGACATAATAAAATCTTCCTTTGTTAAGATATTCTCATCTTTAATATTAAATATTTTATGAACAAGAGTTAATATTCCTTTGAATACAATTCCTATTGGATAAAGAATTATCCCCATAATAAAAACTGGATAGCATAAAACATATACCATTCTATTAGGAATTTCTTTACTTACAATTTTAGGAACAGTGTCACTAACAACATAAACAAGTAAAGCCATAACAACCGTTGAAAGAACAGCTTCAACACCACTTCCAAGTCCATATATTTCACAAAGATTATAAAAAAGCATCGCGCTTAAAAAAGACATAAATGTTTGGACGATATTATTAGCTATTAAAACAGTAATTAATGTATTATCAAATTTCTCAACAAGTTTAACTATAATTTTTGCTGTAAAATTCCCTTCGTTAGCTAAAACCTTAAAATGGTATTTATTACAATTAGAAAAACTATTCTCGCTTGCACTAAAAAGTCCACTTATAAGTAGGCATATTCCAATAACAACCCAACATAACCATGTTGGCATCCCAAATACTGTATTTAAATCACTACTTTCAGCAGTTGTTTCGGCTAAAGTCAGAAAATCACACGGCGACATATATGAAAAATTATAGCATTATTTTATTTTTTGACAACATGACAATGACGGCATCTCGCTTCATAAGCTTCACTAGCACCAACAAGTACAACAGGATCGTTTACAGAAGCAGGTTCTCCATTTATTAATCTTTGTGTTAAGGTAGCTTCTCTACCACATTTGCAGCAAATAGCAGTTAATTTCGTTACATATTCAGCTTTGGCTAATAAAATTGCGCTAATTTTAAAAGGATCACCTTTAAAATCACAATCTAATCCAGCACAAATTACTCTTTTACCTTGATTTGCTAATTCATCAATAACTTCAATAATTGAATCATCAAAAAATTGAACTTCATCAATGCAAACAACATCAGTTTCAGGTTTAACAAAATTTAAAATATCAGAGCCTTTTGATATTGAATATGCTTTATAGGCTCTTTTATTATGAGACACAACTTCTGTTTCACTGTATCTATTATCAATAGATGGTTTAAAAACTACAAAATTCTTCTTTGCATATTTTAATCTATTAATTCTTCTTAATAATTCCTCAGATTTTCCAGCAAACATAGGGCCTGTAATCATTTCAATACAGCCTATACCAATGTCATCATGTCCCATAACTTATCTCCAAATCGTTTAATATTATATGAAATATTCCTCTTTCTTTCTATCTATTTTTATATCAATTTATTTTTATTTTTAAACAAGCAAAGTTTAAATATTATTAATAAACTATTTTAAAATTTTAATAAAGCAATTAACTTTTCGTATTAAAAAAGAACAAAAGTAATTAAATCTATAAAATTTAATTACCCCATCTTGGCAAATGCCA
>UQXJ01000020.1 GCA_900545015.1 uncultured Mollicutes bacterium
AAAAATCATCAAATAAAGTGATAAATTCTTCCTCAAATAATCTGACTAGCCACAAAGAACAATTAAAAAAACATGTGCCACAATATTCTGAAAGTTTTGATATCGTAAAAGAATGTAAGCTAGAAGAAAAATATCCTGAAGCTATATCTAGAGCAAATTTGAAAAATAATACATATAGTTCAGATAATATTTTAGACAAAAATCCATATACCGAAATTCCAGTACTTTTGAATTTATTATTGAATTTTAGCAACAATAAAAGATAAGGAGCTGTCAAAAAAAACTAACCTTAAAAATACTCGAGAAATCTAACCTTGAGCTTTTTTATTAAAACACTATAAAATACAACTTTTTCAATTGCAAACTGTTAAAGCTCAGGACTTTACATCTTTCGGCAATCAATATCTTGCAAAAGTATAATCTTAAACGTTTTAATATTCACTTAATTCTTTATATTTTCTCTTTCTTCCATTAAAGTTTTTTTCGCATCATTATAAAAATACAAAATATCAGGATCGTTTCCTTCATATAGTTTTATTTGATTTTCTTTAACATATTCAGCACCTGCGAGATGACCACTTCCGCAATCTGGGCGTATGGCAGAAATGATATAAACATATCCTAAATGAACAAGTTTTTCTCTTTTATATAAAGGATAATAAGAAAAATCTTCAGTAAACTCATAAACGATATATATGCATTCTTCTTCCCAATCAAATTCTTTATCAAAGCATGAATTTTTACGATAATACACTAAATCTCCTATTTTAAATTTCATACATTTTTTCCTTTTAATAAATTCTGATATTTTAAAGAATTTATTTTTAAAGCTTCTATTTTCTTAATTATACTCATTCTCAAATAAATGCTTAATTTAAAATTTTTAATTGTTCCTCAAATAAAAATCAATAAACTTTAATCAATTTTTAAATTATACAGGTCATTGAAATCATATAAGATATATTTTTCTTTATCTAAACTTGAACCGTTTTTAGAAATAAAACCAAGTTTATAATAATTAATATTCAAGTTTTTAAGTTGATTCGTTTCTTCATGAAGTACACTTTCACCAATTAATTCTTTAGTAAATTTAACTTCATAAAAAATATAACCATTATTATCAAGTGTTACTACATCAAATTGACCATTTTTCTTATTTTTTGGATCATCATAATAATATGTGCCTATTTCAAGAAATGATGGTGTATTTAATCCAAGTCTATTGCGCAATATCAAATATTGTTTAGCAATATTTTCATAAACATTAGGAACAAATTGTTTTTTAAAATCTTCTAAAACACAAGTGTCAAAGAAATTTTCAGGTCCTAATGAATCCCTTTTTTCGATGTTCATATAAATATATTTATAGTAAAAGCGTATTGGATTGCTTTTAATTACATATAAAGATTTTCTTTCGCTATTACTATTAATTGGTTTAATCTTTTCAATTATATCTAGACTAATTAATCTTTTTAACGCATTATTCATCGTTGCTGAATCAACGTGCGCAGTAGATGCAATATCTAAATTTTTCTTCTTTCCAATTGCGATTGCATTTAATACTTCATTAGCACATGAAATCTTACTTATTTCATTTTGAATTGAACTAATTATATTAATTTCAAGAGCAGAATTCTCTTTGATTGCTAAATCAATAATATTTTCTTTTACGCTTTTAGAAGAATCTATTAAAGAATTATAGTAAGGTTCACCACCAAATAAAGAATAAAGCCATACTTTTTCTTCGTTTTTAAAACTTGGATAATACAAGCTTGATTCTAAATAATTATGTTCTTTTAGATTAATTACAAGATTAAATCTACCATAAAGTGGATTATTGTAATCAATAAGGTTTTTCATAAGGTCAATCGCTGAGCCTGATAAAATAAGCTTCATATTGGAAGAAAATTTATATTCATCTATTTTTTGCTGAATAATTGAATCTAAGCCTTCTACTCTTTCTCTTAAAAAAGAATATTCATCTAAAAAAAGAATTAAATCATTTTGTGAAAACAAAAAATCAAATAAATCTTCTAGATTTGAAAATGAAAGGTATTTATTATTAAAAGCTTCTCTTGTTATCTTTGTTAATTGCTCAACTGTACTTTCTTCACTGATATTCTTACATTGATAAATGATTTTTTTAGAATCATATTTTTCTAGCGCTTTTCTCACTAAAAAGCTTTTTCCAATTCTTCTACGTCCATAAATTAATATGTTTTGTTGTTCATTTTTGTCTAAAATTTCATAAATACTTTTTAGTTCTTTATTTCTACCAAAAAAATTAAGCATATTAATCACCTCTTTGATTTAATATAGCAAAGTATATTTACTAAATCAAGATTTACTAAATCTAAATTTACTAAATTTATATTTAGTTAATTTAAGAAAAATTACAACAATTCTAGATAACCACGACAATTTCTTGCTATATTTGCCCAGTCTAGGATTGCAGCAATAACAAATAAAGGATCAAAAGAACTGTTTCCATCTACTTTTCCATAATATTTAGTAGCAATTTCATACATTACTGTGCCTTTATTGCATTTGCCTTCACCAACTCTACTGTTCCTGCTTCCGCCTTTAGGAGCTCTTCTATCTTTTTGCTCTTTTAAAAAATTAGTTACGATATCGAAAATAGTAAAATCAAGGCAATTCCAACCAAGTTTATCCGATGTAAAGCTATTTTTTTCAACAAGTTTTACACGAGCTTCTTTCTTACTAAGTAATTCAATAGTTACATCGCCACCTGCTTCTTTTAATTTTTCAATAATAATTTCTGATGATTTCATTTCTCTTTTCTCCTTAACTTATATAATATCAGTCCTAATTGAACATTGCATTTTTAACCAAGATTAAATCTTAAATACGACAATTAATAATGTAATGCTGAGTTCTTTTAAATGGAATTCTTTTTTAATAAAGTGAAATAAAAAAGCCTTATGCTGACATCAAAGCAATGTTCTTGTATAAGGCACAAACAAATTATTTGAATAACTATAAGATAGAAATTTAAAAAAGATTCTTCTATCTATGACTTTTCAAAAGAAGATGAATCATACAAACAAAGATAAATATCTTTATTTATTCATTTGTCGCGTTACTATCTTTTCTCATTCTTCCTAAATATGGTTAAATCCTTGTCTGTCTGAAGGACAACGGAGTTTGCATCCACAGAATGGGTCAAATAGACATCGCCACCGATAGTGGAGCCTTTATGGATGATGGTGTCTCCACCGAAGATAGCGGCATTAGAATAGATGGTGACATTATCTTCCACCGTTGGATGTCTTTTTTTGCCTATTAGACTTCTTCCTTTACTTAAGGATAAGGCGCCAAGAGTAACTCCTTGATAGAGCTTGACATGGTTCCCAATGATGGCTGTCTCACCAATGACAATTCCAGTTCCATGGTCGATGAAGAAATAATCTCCAATCGTAGCTCCAGGATTAATATCAATTCCGGTATGATGATGTGCTCTTTCTGAAATGAATCTAGCAATTAGAGGCAGGTTTAATTTATGGAAAACATGTGCAACCCTGTAATAGAGAATTGCTTCAAATCCAGGATATTCAAGTACAATTTGTTGTCTAGAAAGACTCGCAGGGTCACCCTCTAAAATAGCTTCAATGGAAGTGTTCAGACTTCTTCGAATTTCACCGATGGAATCGAAGAATGCCTTGCGGATTTCACCCTGATTCTCGAGTCCAAGATCAGAAAAAATAAGGCGTAACTCATTTTCGGTCTTGCTATACTGATATTCTAGCTCGCTTTTCTTGTAATTAGGTTTTTCGTAGTCGAACGTCAGAAGGATTCGAATGTCGTCGCAAAAAATGGACAGCTTCTCCTCATCTAGGAAGTTGTCTTTTTCATTTTGATGAAACTGCTTTTCTAGCTCTTCAAGATTCATATCATTACCTCACTTATTCAAATAGATCAGGAACGGAAAGATACCTTTCTCCATCATCTGGAAGAACGGTCACGATGACCTTGTCCTTACTAGCCTTCGCTGTTCTAACTGCGACAGCTACATTAGCTCCGGAAGATATTCCACAGAATAAGCCTTCCTTTCTAGCAAGAATCCTGGTGAATTCATAGCTTTCTTCATCTGAAATTGTAACAACCTCATCAACTAGAGAAAGGTCTAAAACTTTTGGTTTGAATCCGGCACCGATACCCTGTATTTTATGGGCACCTTTCCTTCCTTCGGTAATCACAGGGCTTCCTGCAGGTTCCACACCGATCGAATGGACACTTGGTTTCTTTTCTTTGAGGAATTTTGAGGTTCCAGTTAGAGTTCCACCAGTACCAAAGGCAGAAATGAAATAGTCAATCTCTCCATCGGTTTGGCTATAAATCTCAGGCCCCGTTGTCTTATAATGAGCCATCCAGTTGGAAGGATTTTCGAACTGAAGTGGAATAAAGGAATCTTTGATTTCAGCATGGAGTTTTTCTGCTTCATTAATACAGCCCGCCATGCCTCCTTCACTAACAAGTCTACAATCAGCCCCAAAGGCTTTCATCATCTTAACTCTTTCAACAGAACAGTTGGATGGCATAAAAATAACGACCTTCATTCCCAATGTAGCGCCGATAGCTGCAAGACCGATTCCAGTATTGCCACTAGTTGGCTCTATGATAGTTGTATTCTTAGTAATTTTACCATCCTTCAAGGCACTTAGAATCATCTCCTTGGCGATTCTATCCTTGATGGAACCAGTAGGATTATCTCTTTCAAGTTTTGCATAGATACGAGAGGAAAGGTTATAATCCTTTTCAATGTTCTTAAGGCGTACAAGCGGTGTGTTTCCAATTAGATCAACCATCGTATAATCTTGAATTGACATACGTTTACCTCCCTATATATCGAATGATGTAATTCATCCATTTCATATTATATTTCTCAGGTTTTTTCGTTTCAACAAAGATAATTTTCTAGATACCTTATGATTTAAGTTTTATATTTTCCATTTTTAATAATATTATTCGAAAAGCACTAGTGCCATTTTGTGAGTTTTATTTCATTCAAAAATTTTGCTTCGCAAGAAGTTTTTAGATTTATATGAGCATCATCAATTTTCTTATTGCAATTGTGCTTAATTAGTTTTTAAGCACATGAAAGTGTTTTTCTTCATCCTAAGGAGTAGAGTTTCTCCTATGAGACTTATTGTAATTATATTTTTTCATGGTGGTGGTCCTAATGATTAAGTTATGCTTTATGACGTAGGACCACCAATCACAACATCAAAAAGCATAACTTAACCATGTGTGTAAATCATAGAATTTTCATCTCTCCTTTGCAAATGAATATTGAATTTATAATTGCTTTATTAAAAATTTATAATTTATTTGGTACGCTTTGCAAAACAATTTTAAAAGTCTCCTATACCTAAAAAAAGAAATAACATCTGATTTGCCATCACAATCGTAAATTCTTACTATAAGATCACCAGTCTTCTCATTATAGCCGAAGTTAATTTTTCCGATTTCGTATAAGTTATCATTATTTAAATCAACAATTAAATTGCAAATTTTATCAATATTTTCTTCAATTTCTTCATTAAATTTAAATAAATTAATTTGATATATCCAATGTTTTTTTGAAGAAATCACTTCTTTTGCCTTTTTTATTTTTTTCTTAATAAATGCATTATTCTTTTTCCTTTTTAACTTGCATTCATCAAGATCAATTACTTTCATAGGAATTTCAGAAATTGTTTTTAAATGATGTTTATTTATAAAATAAACATTTATATCATCATAAGATTGAAATTGGTCGAAATTTGTTGAAGGAGTCAATGAAATTTTAAGTTTTTTCATTCTTAAATCAGCTTTATATCTTTGAATAGCTTTTTTGCCTACATAATTAACAAAGGCAGTTAAGATAAAACTTAGCGGAATAAGAATCACAAGAAAGCAAATTATTTCAAGGATATTAGAATCTAAATAAAATGTAGGGATGATAGAAACAATTAATGCACAAATAAGTAAGACAAAAAATAAAAGTAGCTATAACATTTATTAATATTTTCATCATTCTGCTCATTTTATCGCCACACACTCACTATTATTTTTTAGCCATATATTTAGAGTTATCATTCATAAATTAAGGAATATAATGTTTTATTTCATTCGATTCGCATTCTATTTATTATCAGAAACCAATGTTTTGTATAATTCTTTAGCCATAATATCCATTACAGCTTTTTGAAATTGATCGTTTCCAAGTAATCTTTGGAAAGCATCATCGTTCTTTGTATAGCATTCTACTAATACTCTTTCAAATTCTTTAGGGAATATTGATTTAATAAACATTTGAGCATCATTAGTTTTTGCATACTCAGAAAGTTTCTTTTTAACAACAGGATCTCCCATTAACATTTGGAACACACTATCAAGCGCTACTTTATCTGCTGCTGAAAAATCATCTTGATATTTTTCATTAACTTTTTCAACAATTCTTTCTAAAGTATCGGTCTTATAACTTTTTTTAGTTGGTTTAGCTCCTTTACCAGGAACAACCTCAACGCCTTCTTTTTCAAGTTCAATCGCACCTTTAAATGTTTCTTTTAATTTAGCATATTCAAGTGATACTTTACCTGTTAAGTCAAATATTTGATACTGTGTCTTAGGCAATAGTCTAATTAAATGAGAAATGTATAAGTAGTCTTTAAACAAATCCTCATCATTGATTCTTGCAAGCTGAGTTACAAATCCATATAAGCGAATAAATTTCATCATTGCATCTCTAGCAAGAAGCCTCTTATCATCATCTAGTTCGGAATAATTATCTACAGCTGGTTTCATAACACTTACTAATTTTCCAATTGCAGAATCATCTTGCTTTTTCTTATCCGAATTGACTTTCATAATTGCATAGAATTTATCTACATCTTCATCATTAAATATTGCAAACTCGGTTAATTTGTTTCTTAAATCATAAACTCTATTTACATCGCTACTTCCAGCTAATGTAGTCTCTTCATAGAATGGTTGGAATGATTCTTTAATACTTTCTGATGTGTTAGCAAAATCAAGTACAAAAGTATCGTTTTTAAATGGATATGTTCTATTTAATCTGGATAATGTTTGTACCGCATTAACACCTTTAAGTTTTTTATCAACAAACATTGAATGTAATAGTGGTTCATCGTATCCTGTTTGATATTTATCTGCGACAACCATTATATTGAAATCATCGCTCTTAAATGCTTTTCTAAATTTGGTATCTGAATTAATTTTCTTTCCATTAGGATATTCATTCATTTCAGCTTCAATATATTCAGTATTATCGCCATCAAATTTAACTTTCCCTGAGAACGCGACTAATACACCACATCCCTTAGTTTCATCTGGATGCTTTTCTAGGTAGTCTTTAACAGCTTTATAATATAAAACAGCGCTTTGTCTTGAATCTGTTACAATCATAGCCTTGCCATGACCGTTTATCTTTTTTCTACCATTATTAAGGAAGTTATCCATAATCATATCTACCTTTTGTGAAATGGTAAATTCATGTTGCTTATAATATTTAAAGAGAGCTCTTTTTGCTTTTTCTTCTAACAATTCAGGATTATCTTGAGTATTTGTTATCAACTTAAATGCTTCTTTAATTGTTACATAATTTGATAATACATCTAAAATAAAGCCTTCTTCAATTGCTTGCCTCATTGAATAAGTATGGAATGGCTTTTTCTTTCCATCACTAGTACTAGTTCCAAATAGCTCTAATGTCTTATTAATTGGTGTTGCAGTAAATGCAAAGAATGATTGATTTTCGTGATGTCCTTGACCCAAAATGTTCAACAATTCTTCAGTCTCTTCTATTGCATCAGGATTCATATCGTTTTCTTCAGCAAACACCTTTTTCTCTTTTTCAATATCAATTAAGGAACTTCTTAGTGTTCTTGCAGATTCACCACTTTGACCTTGATGTGCTTCATCAATGATTACAGCATAGTTTCTTCCTTTTAATTCATCAAAATCTTTATAAGCATATAAAAACTTTTGAATAGTACAAATAATAATCTTTTTCTTATCATTTATAGCTTCAACAAGACCTCTTGAACCCTTCTTTTGAGTAATGCATTCAACTAATCCTGCTTTATGGTCAAAAGAATTAATTGTATCTTGTAATTGTGAATCCAAAACAATTCTATTAGTAACGATAATTACTGAATCAAAAATATATTTATCATCTTTATCAAATGCAGATGCTAGTCTATATGCTATCCAAGCAATTGAATTAGATTTGCCTGAACCAGCTGAATGTTCAATTAAATAATTTACACCTGCACCTTTTTCTTTAACATCTTCTAAAATCTTTTTTACTACATCATATTGATGGTATCTTGGGAATATAATCTTTTTAGTAACATAAGATTTTCCGTTCTTTTCTTCTTTTTCTTCTATAATAGTAATAAATTTTCCAATTAAATCTATCATTGAATCAACGCTAAATACTTTTTCCCAAATATAAGAAGTTGGATATCCTTCCTCATTTTTAGGATTTCCTTTTCCTCCTGGATTGCCTGCGCCATTTGAACCTTGATTAAATGGTAAAAATCTAGTGTATTCGCCCTTTAATTCAGTAGTCATAAATGCATCGTATAAATCGATTGCAAAGTAGCACAAAAATCTTTGACCAAATTTAAAAATAGGCTCTTTAGGATCTCTATCTTCTTTCCATTGTCTCATTGCATTATTAACATCTTGACCTTTTAATTGATCTTTTAATTCAAACGCAAATAAAGGAATACCATTAATAGATAAAACAGTATCTATTGTATTATTGTTATTTTTTGAATAAGAAAATTGTCTTGTTATGCTACAAATATTTCCTTCATATAGATTTACCAAATCTTGATTTAAATTTGATGATGGTTTGAAATAGCATAGCTTAATTTCAATTCCCATATCCTTAATTCCTTTTTTAAGAACATCAAGTACATTACTTTCAGATATTGCTGTATTTATTCTTCTTATTAATTTTTCTACAGCTGAAGCACCATATAATTTTGTATATCTTGCCCATGCTTTAGGCTGAGTTTTAGATACAAATTCTTCTAAAACTTCAGGAAACAGCATTTTTTCTTTATCAAATGTAGATGGTAAGATTTTTCTAAAGCCGTGATTTAAAAAGTATGTTTCTATATCTTGCTCAAATCTTTTTTCACTTGTATCCATATTATTTTGTCTCCTTCATCAGTGCTTCCATATCTTCTTTTGCAATGTTTTTGATTTCTCTAACAGTATGAAGTGTCATGCCATTAGATGACTTTGTTCCTAAAAACAAAACAAATAATTGATAGTAATAGTTATTTCCTAATTGATCTTCTACTTCTAAAAATAACGAATTAGAATTATCAATAAATCTAAAATTCAATAAACATTTAGCACTAGGCAAGACAGTTGTATTGCCTTCCATATTTATCCATTTTCCATCGTGGTAAATTCTTTTAATCTCGAATGATGAAAGATTAGAATTTTCAAGTTCAACATATACATCACATGCTTCTTCTAACTTTTCAGATGAATCAGATACACAAATTCTTTGAATAGTTGTATCAAGTTTAGGTTCTTGTCTTAACATGTTATAAGCAAATATAGGCCTTGCTTTCTTAATTTCGTCCTCTCTTCTGTCTTTATCTGAACTCTTAATAGTCATGACAACACCTAATAAAGTCAATAAGCCCCCTATTAGTGCACTAGAAAGAGCAATAACTATTGTTTGTAACGTCCGGTCAGGTATCTTATAAATCAGCAATGTCAATAGTAAAAAGCTTAAAACAAATTCTCCAACAATCAAAAAATTTGAATATGTAGTTGCAGCTTTTCTATTTACTAAAAATGATGAGACATTGTAAACCATTATTATCAAATATAAGCATGCTAAAGCAAAGAATGCACTTAGCCAGTCCATAAGCATACAAACAAAAGTAAAATCAGCATACCATATTGAAAACATCATAATTCCTAATTTGCATGTAGCATCTTTCTTTTGCTCAGCCGTAAAGTTTCCTTTTGCCTCCATAATTATTTTAGCATTAGCAAGTGCAAATGGACTTATGACAGCCACGCAAATTGCAAGAACCCAAAAAAATGTTAGTTTATCTGGATAAATAAAATGCAACGAAAAAGTAACACTAAAGCTAACAAGTATTACAATCAATGTATATAGCGAACTTGCTGTTTCTTTAGACAATTTCTTTTTTAACTGCTTCCCTTTTTTCATTATGATGTTTCCTTTTTACCTGTAACGCACTCATAAATTATTGATTTTTTGTATTTTGCTAATAATTCTATTTTTTGCTGCTTTATTTCTATTAACTTTGCTATGTCATCACATTTAGCATCTAAATATTTAACTATATCTTCTTGAGCATACTTTGGTGGAAACACAAGCGAAAAATTACCAAATTTTTGTGCAGATATTTCCTTAAACGTAGTTCCACATCCAAACAATTCATAATATTTTGTATAAGCAGACATTTGATAATAAAAATATTTTATTGATATATTTTGTTTATTAATACAAGAAAGGCAGCCTTGATTAGTGCAAAGTTCCTTATTATTAATAGCTATTAGGCCTATAGGGGCTCGTTTTGAAAAAATAATATTACCAGGTGGAATAAGTGTTGTACTACATGAATCATACCCTAGTTGACTAAGATTTCTTCTTCCTGAATTAACAAACACATCTCCAGTTTTGTAATCTGCAGGTGTAATCCAAATAATATTGCCATCCCAATTATCAATATTTCCAGTATCAGGTGTAGCTCCTGCTATTATCTCAAAAATAGATTTTGTAGATGCAGTCTTCCAACTTTCAGGAATCTTCCCAATCCGTTCAATACCACTATCTTTCATAACAGCATTCTTATTTAAGCCTTTTGTGACTGCTTCAGTAATTACTGCTTGCTTATATTCTTTTAATTTTTCTATTTGTTGATTCTCAATTCTTATTAAAGAGTCGATTTCTGCAGTTTTCTCATTAATCTTTTCGACTATTTTGTTTTGCTCTTCAATAGATGGAAAAGGCAAATAATAATTAAGAATTGATTCTGCATTCATTGTCCATCTATTGTCGAATGATACACCTTTTCCATGTGCAAACATAGTCATAGCCCAATATTGTGTTTTAAAATAATAGTCAAAAAACTTAGGATTCAATTCGACACATTTTCTCAAATTTACATATGCAGGGCTAATGACGCCACTAACCTCGGATAAACTACAATTTGCACCACTATAAAGATCCATAGGATTCAGCAATAAGTCACCTGGAATTACTGGATTATAGTTATTGTAAGATGCTGCTAATTGGCCTTCATTATTAGATATATCTCTAACTTTTACGCCAGCTCTTGCTAAGCTTAATATCGTTGGATTTTCTATATGAGCTTTTTCCTTTGAAATATAAAAACATTGTTTTACTTTTCTTATACTCCAATTATCAGGAATTTCACCAATCCATTCTACTCCACTATACTTCATAGCTTATTCCCCTAATATCTTCTTCATTAAATTTTGTTCTTGGTTAGAAAGTTCTTTAAATTCAGCAAAAATATCATCGCTCTTTCTAGGTTCAACAAACTTATAGAAGATTCTTGTGAATGGTATTTCATAACCAATTTTATCTTTTGTTCTATCCATAAAAGCATGTTCATTGAAAGGCAAAACGTTCTTTTTAAAATACTGTTCTATATCTTCTGTTAAGTGAATTATCTCACTATCTGTTTTGCCTTTAGCAGCTTGTTTCTTACCTTTCTTTAATATTTCGTTTCCATTATCATCAGTTTCAGCCGTTTCAACAGTAACTTTTGTATACCCAAAATAGGCATTGCCAAAAACCTTTGATTCAACTGATAGTCCTTCTTCATTAAACTCAGAGTTATCAAAATTATTATAAGCTTCAAGAATTAAGTTAATTGCTTCGTCAGAAAGATCTACTCTCTTATTACCTATATTTTTTCTTCTTTTTACATAGCACTTAGAAGCATCAATCAGTTGAACTTTGCCTAATCTTCTATCTTCTTTTCCTTCTTTACCTGTGATTACCCAAATGTATGTAGCAATTCCAGTGTTATAAAATAAATCATTAGGCAATTGAATAATTGCTTCTAATCTATCATTTTCAATAATAAATTTTCTAATATTTGATGGTCCTGAGCCTGCATCACCATTAAATAGGGATGAGCCATTTTGAATAATTGCCATTCTACCAGTAGGTTTTAATTTCTTTAATCCGTTTTGTAGGAATAGCATTTGGCCGTCACCAATCGCTGGTAATCCTGCCTCGAATCTACCTGATTCACCAAGCTTTGCTTCTTTTTCAACTGCATCTTTTTCCTTCTTCCGTGCAATACCAAAAGGTGGATTAGAGATTATATAATCAAATGTATAGCCTTCAAATAAATCATTAGATAATGTATCGCCAAACTTCATGTTATCTGCATCACCACCACGAATTAAAGTATCAGCTTTAGCGATTGCATACGTTTCTGGATTAAACTCCTGTCCAAAGCAAGCCAAATTAATTGATTCATTAATGCTTTTTAATCTTTCGTCAAGACAAGTAAGCATTTGTGATGTGCCCATTGTCATATCATAAGCAGTTTTAGAGCCGCCATTTTTCTTCAATTCTTCTTTATCGCTTGCAACAAGCAATTCAGTCATTAAATAAATAATGTCTCTCGCTGTAAAATTAGCACCGGCGTGTTCGTCATATGATTCTGAGAATTTTCTAATTAGCTCTTCAAAAATGTATCCCATATCTTGAGCAGTTATTAAATCAGGAGAAAAATCTGCTTTTTTGGAATTAAATTCATTAATTATCGTATATAAAAGATCATTTTCACTCATCTTGTCTATTTCTTTAAAGAAATCAAAACGTTGAATAATATCTTTTACGTTATCACTGAACGCTTGTAGATAAGATATGAAATTTTCTTTAATGTTATCTGGATCAGCTATTAAACCAGCAAAATCAAATTTACTTGTATTATAAAAATCATGTTTAGCAACATTCTTTAATATCGCATGTCTAGTATTATCATTTACTTCTTTATTAGAATTATTAAGTTCATTATTCTTTTCAACAACTGCTTTCTTCGTATCTTTTAATGCATCATCAAATCTTTTAATAACAGTCATTGGCAAAATAACTTTACCATATTCGTGTGGCTTATATTCTCCATATAAATGTGTAGCGATTTCCCAAATAAGGTTAGCTTTTTCTTGAATATTCGTATTTGTTTGTTTTTGCATATCTTTAATAGTCATTGTTCTTTACCCCCATTCTTTCTTTAAATAATATAATTCATACAATATTGAAAAATATTTATCCTCATATGTTTCAGCCTGCCGCAATTGTTTCCCAATGCAAATATTCTATTTCATCAGCATTTTTTATAATATTTTTTTAGTTTCGTCTTTAATTTCTTTTGTTCTTTGATTACGTAAGTTTTTTCTCTCAAGAAAATAAATTACAAACGAAATAGCTATCGTAGCAATTAAGGATAAAATTGAGATAATTAAGTTTACTATGCCCATTAATCCTCTACCTCAATTCCATACTTTTTAAATAATGGAGCTAGTTTCCTTTTCATTTTAACTGTTGGTACAAATTTATTGTTTTCCCATCTATTTACAGTTCCAAAAGAAACATCAAGATAATCAGCAAATTCCATTTGCGATAATATCATCTTTTTTCTCAATAATTTTATTGCTTCAGAATATTTCATTGTTTTGATGTAGCTCCTATCTCATTGCTAAAAATTATAACATTTTTATGCCATTCCTACACGATGATATTTTTAGTCTTTTTCAGCCTTTACACTTATCACATTAAAAATTCTTAAATTGATTTCTATTATTTAAGTAGCTCTTCTCCTACCACTTTAATTTTTATAAATCATTATTCCTTATTTTGAATAACTTTAATGATTTTATAGTTCCTAAGAACAAATAAATAAATTAATGAAAATAATAAAGCACTTAGAACAACTAAGAAAATATTTAAATCAAAAGAATCAATTGGAATTGATGTAACACTTACCATTTTAATCCTTAAGATAAAAATATATGAATAATTTAATAATAAGCATAGGTATGTTACAAAAAATGTGATTTCGCACACTTTTTGTAATCAATTTACATAAAAACTGTCATTTTTAAATATTTATGTTACAAATTATGTGCAGAAAGGACTATATTTTTAAGCGGAAATAAAAAGTAACTTTTATCTTATTAAACTAATTGGTAGTGCACATAATAAGATGGTGAAAGTAAAAACTATCATTTAAAGATGTGGAAAATATTATCTTTTGAATGTTCTATATAAAGATTATCTTCTTTCCTTAGGTATCTTAGAAAATAAAATTATACGATTGGATCTTTCAAGTCGAGAATTCGCAGCTCTTACTAATCCTGTCAAATTAGATGACTATATAAAAAGTAAGCTAACCTTTTAAAACTCTAAACTATTTTGATTAAGTAAAAAATCAAACAAGCTTATTATCAAATAGCCTTTATCACTATATCTTGAGACAATTGGATTTCTAACAACAATAATTTTTTTAAAGGAATCAGGTACTCTATCAAATGGCCTTGTTTCTTGATTCCGTTTATCTTCATCAGGAATATCATAAGCAGATTGAATATAGTATTTTTTGCTGCCTAATGTCGCAACAAAATCTATTTCATAATATTTCCTAATTTGTTTGCCATTTTTTTCTTCTCTTGACTCTACTACACCAACATCAACATTAAAACCTCTATATCGAAGTTCGTTATAAATTATATTTTCCATAATATGAGTTGGCTCAATTTGTCTAAATTTAAGTACAGCATTTCTTAAACCTATATCCTCAAAATATAATTTATAGGGTGTTTCGATATATTTTTTTCCTTTTATGTCATATTTGGTAGATTTAGAAATCAAATATGAATCAGTAAAATAATTAATGTATGATTCAATAGTTGTTCTTGAAATAGAAACTTTTTTAATACTTTTAAATGAATCAGCTAACTTTGTTGGGTTGGTATATGACGATATGCCTGAAGCAATGACATCTAATAGCTCAATTATGTTAGAATCAGCTTTCAAATGATTACGCACAATGACATCCTTTAAATAAACTTTTTCTAGTTGACTAATTAAATGTTTGCTTTTTTGCTCATTGCTATTCATTAGTGCAACAAGTGGTAATCCTCCAAACATTGAATATTGTTCATATGCTTCATCTTTAGAGCCATCAAATTTTGAGTAATATTCACTAAATGTTAATGGTAAAATATGGATTTCATCACCACGCCCTTCAAATTCTGTGATAATGTCACTCGATAAGAATTTAGAATTTGAGCCTGTTACATATAAATCAATGTTTCTTTTTCTTAAATATCCATTCAATACGCTTTCAAAAGAACCAAGATTTTGAACCTCATCAAGCAATAAATAATATATATCGTCATCTAGAATCTTTGTTTTAATATAATTTATAAATTTTTTAGTATCAACTTTTTGATTGCTTTTTTCAAGTTCAATAAAATCTTCGCCAATCAAATCTAAATCATCAGCGGAATCAAATGCAAATTTTATAATATGATCCTCATTTACTCCACTTGTAAGTAAAAAATCATAGAACAAGTTATTTAAAAGATAAGACTTTCCGCTTCTTCTTATTCCTGTAATGATTTTTACTAGCCCATTATTTTTTCTTATTATCAAATCATTTAAATATTTGTCTCTTTTTACTTCCATATAACCACCACTTTTTTTGACATAAATGTCACTTTTTGTAATCATTATATACTAAAATTTATAAAAAATCAGTTTTAATGAAAAGTTAATAACTTTTTTAACATAAATGTCACTTTTTGTAATCATTTTTTTATTACATTTTATATGAAAGAAGCTTTATGAATGAAAGTAGGTTACTTATTTTGGCATTTCCGTCAATTATTGACACTGAGAATGTCTATATAGTTTCCTGTATTAACCTTCGCTACAATCTAGCCTCCTTTTCAACTAATTTAAATTACACTAAAAAATTTATTATCAAATCTTATTAAAAGATATATTTTTATCGAATTATGAAGGCTAGCGTTTCATCATTGTAGGTAGCAAAACAAAAAAAGAACTCATCTAATTTAGCTATCAAGCAAAAATCAAAAGAGTTCTCTTAAACAAATTTAGTTGTTAATGCCAGAAACGATATTAGAAATGAATATCAGTTCATGACAGCAAGAAGCAAAGCCAACATTCATCAAGTCATTAAGTTCTATTCTCTACGATTACTTACCTTCTGTATTTTATGTATTTTTTTCTAAGAACCTTATTAGCAGATTAGAAACATTTCGTAGATACTTTCAAAGAAACAAGGACAAAAAAAGGTCTGGCATCCACCAAACCAATCATTCCCGAACTGGAGCAGGTGACGGGAATCGAACCCGCGTAATCAGCTTGGAAGGCTGATGCTCTACCATTAAACTACACCTGCATGCTTGATAATAATAAAGCAAAGGCGCATTAAATACAAGTATTTTTTTTCAAAAATGTTGTAAAATTATTCGAAATGTTGAGGTGCAGTATGAAAAATAAGTTAGAGATTGTTGTTGCTACTAATAATGAACATAAAGTTCAAGAATTAAGAGATATTTTTAGTCCTTATGGAATTGTTTTGTATTCGTTAAAAGATAAAAACATTGTTGTTGATCCTGATGAAAATGGTAAAAATTATAGTGAAAATGCTTATATAAAAGCTCATGAAGTATCTAAATTTACTGATCTTCCAGTTTTAAGTGATGATTCAGGAATCGAAATTGAAGCTCTTGGAAAAGATGTTCCAGGAATATATTCTCATAGATTCGCTCTCCAAAATGGTGGGCAAGAAGAAACAAATAAAATGTTAATTAAAAACTGTCCAAATTCTCCTGCTACTTTTACATGTCACTTCGTTTTATTAAACTTTAAAGGTAATGAAAGATTAGATTTTGAAGGAAAAATGATAGGAAGAATCAATGATAAAATTGAAGGGATAAATGGATTTGGATATGATCCAATTTTTGTTCCAAGTGGTTATGAGCATTCAGTTGCAACATTAAAAAAAGATGAGAAAAATAAAATTTCTCATCGATATAATGCATGTTTAAATTTATTAAATTTCTTAAAAGAAAACAATTATATTTAGCTATTAATTTTCTTTTTATATAAGAAATAAATTAAAGCGCCTAGAATTGCTGGAACAATACATAAATAATAGAAAACATTATTCTTTAAAGTTGCACCTAAAACAATAAAAACAATTGCTAGAATTAATAAGCCAATAACAATGCTACCAATTACCATAGTATTTTTGCTTCCTACTACTCCTTTAATTTTAGAAATTCTATTGTCATCAAGTGTTTCTTCGTTTTCCAAAACTTCTAAATCAAGACATTGTCTTTCCTTAACTTTTTTAATAATGTCTTCAATTTTATCTTTCATGTTTTCGTTTTCAAAGAAAGTTTCTAATTCGTTTTGATCACATAAAGACAAACTTTCTAAGAAAAAATTAAATAAATGTTCAATATCATTTAAACCAGAAAGATATGAATTTTTATATTTTAAAGATATAAAATTGTTATTTTTAATTATTCTTAAATCAGCTTGATTAAAGAATAATTCAACTTCTTGAATTGTATCATCGATGAAATTTAAAAATAATAAAGTGTTTTCGGAATCTAAAACGATGTCATACTCATTAATAATGTCTTCGATTTTATTAAATTTTAAATTTAAGAAATCTTGAGAATAAAGATTTGCTAAAGCAATTCCAATAATAGAAGACATATCATTAGGTCTTAACAATAAGCAATTATTAAACATTGAAATTGCTTCTTCGTAATTTCCTAAAGTTGTTAAATCTTGATAGCCTCTAGCATAAATTGCAGCATATTTTTTAGCTTCTAATCTTTTTCCTTGTTCCATTGAAAAAGATGAACCACATTCAGAGCAAAATGCTGTTTCTCTTGTATCATCATCTACTTCAATCACTTTATTACAATTTGGACAAATAACTCTCATCTTTTAACCTCATTTATTTAAATAATAAATATTAGTTCCTTCTACTACGACATATCCTTTTTCTAAAGCATAATCTAAAGCACAGGAAATAATTTTTTTAATATTATCACTAATTTTGCTAAAACCAAACTCATTAATGATAGCCTTACATAATTCATCATAAGTTAATGTAAGTTTATCTTTTAAAATATCTTTAATAGCGACTGCAATTTCTTCTTTAGAAATGTCATTCATGTTATCAATTTCACTATTTATTCTATAAAAATCAATGTTTTTAGCTTGTTCTTCATTTTTAAAGAAGAATTGATTTTCTAAAGTAAATGCTGAATAAGTTGAAGCTAATAAAATATCTAATCTCTTTTTAGCAAGTGGTGATATCTTAGTAATTCCAAAGACGTTTAATACCTTTTTGCTTAATCTTTTATATGAAATTGGTGCTTCATTATCGATAAAGAAATTTATAACTTTTAAAGCATCTTCCGATTCTTCAAAAAACATATCTTTATCATTAATTAATTCAGGATATTCCCTTGATACATAAGGCTTTGCATGTCTTACTCTTCCATTATTTTCTTCTTTTTGAAACTCTATTTTTTCATTTGATAAAGTTAAAGAATTATCAATTTTATCGACATTATTTATTGCATCAATAATTTTAGTTATAAATAAATTTGGTGAATCAAAATAATCAAGTGTCCAAACTCTAATTATTTTCCAACCAAGACGAGATAAAACGCTTGTTTGAGTAACGTTTCTATCTCTACATGTCTTACTATTTAAATAAGATTTCGAATCACATAAGATTCCTAATAAATATTTTGATTCATCACTTGGATCAACGATACCTATATCAACTCTAAAGTCACTAGTTCCAATATTCGTGTGAACTTTATAACCATGTTTTTCAAGGTCTCTAGCGATATATTTTTCAATTCCTTCTTTATATTCTTTTTGTTCACCATTTTTATAAATAATGAATTTTTTGCCGTTTAATGCATAATCAAGGAATTCTTTTAGCCCTTTAGCGCCTTTTCCTTTTGCTCTATTTAAGTCAATATCAGCGCCTTTCATACTTGAAAATACAATCATTTCTTCTCTTGCTCTACTTACAGCAACATTAAGCCTTTTTTCTCCACCAGCATTTGATAAAGGGCCAAAATTAAATGAGATTTTTCCATCTTTACTAGGTCCATAGCAAATTGAGAAGATGATGCAATCACGTTCATCGCCTTGAACATTTTCAAGATTTTTAACAAATAGTCCTTCTTTTCTTTGATATGCATAAGCTTCTAAATCAGGATTTTTCTTAAAAGCTGTTGCAAGTTTATCAAGAATTAAAGTTTGTTGAGCAATAGAAAAAGTTACAACACCAATGCTTTTTTCTCTTAATTTTTCATCTTTTAATCTATTAATAATCTCATTAACGATTTCTTCTGCTTCAACTTTATTTTGTCTCTTTTCATAAATTCCGTTTTCACAGTATTTAAAAGAAATTGCACTATTAATTGATGCAGGGGAAGGGAAAGTTAATAATTTATTTTCATAATATTCAACGTTTGAAAAAGCAATTAAACTTTCATCTTTACTTCTATAATGCCATAAAAGTGATTTTCTTGGCATTGAGATATTTAAGCAATCCATTAAAATGCTTTCACCATCTTCAATAAAGAAATCATCATCTGAACTTGTATCAGCTTCAAAGAATCTAGTAGGAGGAAGTTGTTTTTCGTCTCCGACAATAATTGCACTTTCGCCTCTAGCAATTGCACCTACTGCATCGCTTGTTGTAATTTGACTTGCTTCATCGAAAATAACAATATCAAATTTCTTATTTTTAGGGTCTAAATATTGAGCAACAGATAAAGGTGACATTAAAAAGCAAGGACAAAGCGAGTCAATAACATTCATAGATGAATCAAAAAGTGATCTTAAACTAATTCCTCTACCACCATTAGAAATCGCTTTCTTTAAAATAATAAATTCTTTTGATAATTCATTATTTTCTTTTGCATTAAAGAAATTAGAAACATTTTTTGAAACTCTTGAAGCAACTTCTTCAATTGTTAATTTGTTATATTTATTAATTAATTGAATGTAATCATTGATAATTTCATTTTCATGTCTTCCACTAAAAATATTTAAATTTTTATCGTTCATAATTGATTTTAAAGCAAGACCATAATTCACATCGCGTTTATATAATTTAATTAGATCATCATCATTAACTTCATTATCAAAATTTAGTTCAATTAAGTTTCCTAAATTGTGTTCAGTTAATTTATTTAAGAAATCTCTAAATAAAATGAAGTCTTTTAGTTTTTCAATTGAGTCTTCAATATAGCTTACTTGATTACTTGTTTCTTTTAACCAATCTGAAGTAAATTTAAATTCATTAAAGTCAATTTCGTTATTTAAAATCTGAGTTTCATATTCGTTTTTCTTAATTAATAAATCAACGATTTTAGAAACATCTTCATGATTTATGCGCTTAAGCATTTCAAGGAATTTAGTCTTATCAACATCAACTAATTTATCAAAAAGTTCGACTAATTTTTCACTCTTATCTAACTTAATTTTTACATTCTCAACATTAGTTTCAAAGCCTTGATAATCTGTGCCAATATGTTTAACAAGATATGTCTTATATTGAGGAAGTTTATTGTTAAAATCTTTAAATAAACGATATTCATTTATCTTGTGTTCAATGTTCTTTTTATTAATGAGTTTAGGATTTTTTGCGTACTCTCTTAATTCGTTAATAACCCTTTTAATTTTTGATTTGCGAGCAAAAAAGCCTAAGTTTTGCGCTTGTTTTAATGTAAATAAAGCTTTTTCGAAGTCATAATTTAAAACTTCAGGGCTATAATTTAACATTAAATCAAGGTGAGTATTATAGTGATACACATAGCTTTCTAAAATTGTTTTTAATTTATTTCGATCTTCTTCATCACTTGAAGTCAGATAGAAATCATAAATAAATTCTCTTTCGTTATCATAGTAAGGTAGGATGTCTTTCAATAAATTTAAGTTATTTTGATTAACTTCAAATGGGAAATTTAAAGCTTCATTATATGCAAAAATTTCTTTATCAAGTTCATCAATAATTTCTTTATATTCTTTAAGTTTTTCGACAATTTTTATTCTACTTTCAATTGAATATTCTTTTAAAGAGATTGGCTTAAAAAATTCAAAACTTTCAAGTCCAATTTCGTTTTTAAGGTGTTTAAATTCGTCTAGTAAAGAAATATTTTCTAAATAATTTTCTTTAGTTATTAAATCAAAATCGATATTTTGAATTTTAGCATTAGGAACATCATTTTTATATTTTTCATATTCAATAATGTTTTCATATAAATCAAAGCCATTAGAAAAAGTATTATGTAATTTAATGATTGCTTCATTTAATTCATTACGTTTTTCTAAAACTCTATTTGATATTTCTTCATATTCTTCTGGTTTTTTAAGTTTACCTAACTCAATAATCTTATTAATTTGATTTAAGACATCCGTTTTTTGAGCTTTATTAGAATGTAGTTCAACACAAAATACACCAAGTCCTGTTTCATCAAGTCTTTTTTTAACAACTTCAAGTGCTGCCATTTTTTGAGCAACAAATAAGACTCTTTTTCCATTATAAATACTATTAATAATCATATTTGTAATAGTTTGAGATTTACCAGTTCCTGGAGGGCCATTTAAAACGAAAGATAATCCTTTAGCACAGTCTAAAATTGCTTCAGTTTGACTGCTATCTGCTCCTAAAGGAATGGCAAATCTATTAGGAGTTACAAGTAAATCTAAATCATCCGTATTAATTTCTAAATTATTATTTTTAAAAGGAATAGATGGATCAACAAGTGATTTGACAATGTTACTTTCAAGTAATTCATCTTTATGGTTTCTTAAATCATTCCACATAATAAATCGTGTAAAACTAAAAATACCAATAAATGAAGAATCGCTTAGCGTCCACCCTTCATATCCAGTTATTTTTACTCTTAAAGTATTAAAATATTTCTTTAAATCAAGTTTTTCGCCACTTTCATCATAAGGAATCTTTAATAGAGCATCAAAATTTATATCGAAATTAATTTTTAGATATTCAAATAATGTTTGGTTAACTAAAATATCTTCTTCACGAATTGAAACATCATAATTTTTGCCTTGTAGATTTTTAACAATATCAACAGGTACTAAAATTAAAGGAGCATATTTCTTTTTACCTTTTTCTTTATATATAAGAGTTCCAATTGTGATAAATAAAGTGTTACTTCCACTTTCTTCAATGCTTTCTTTAGCGTTTCGACTTAAGTTTTTTATAACTGTTTGAGTTTTTTTATCGTTCAATGCAAGTCTAATTCTATTTAAAGATAAATCACTAAGGAAACGTTCTTCATTTTCTTTATAATTGAAATTTAAAATTTTATCATTAGAATCGTATTTTATTTCATTTCCTAATGGGAAAATTGTTAAATCATTAGTTTCTAATTTGTTAAAAAATTCATAAATATCAGTTGTAAAAATTTGAGCATAATTATCAGATGGATTAAAGCAAACTAGTTTATTTCGATTATTTAAGTCTAATAATTTCTTTTCCCAAACATCAAAGCGATCTTTTTTAATATTATCGTCGATTGTTCCAGGATTTGTTAAATCAATATTTGCATTATCGAGTTTTACATCTTCTTTTTTAATTTGATATTTACCGTTTTCATCAATAAAAATCGGAAGTGGTTTTATTCCATTTGCTCTTGCTGCTTTTATATCGACAGCTTCAAAGAATTTTGTTTTCGTTTTGATTTTTAATTTGCCAGCTTCAATGCAATCATTGATTGTGAAATTTTGATTGCTTGTAAAGGTTGTCGCTTCTAATAATAAAATTTCATTTGTTGCTAATTTATTTTCGATAAAAGATTTATCTTCAATTACTGAATTTGAATAATATACATCATTTAACCAAACGCCAACAAAAGCATGCTCATCAATAACAATTACTAAAGGATTTAATCCACTAGCTTCGAGCACGCTAGCAAATAGCAATGATGAATCAAGGCAAGTTGATAATTTTGTTTTTAATATTTCACTAGGAAGACGAACTTTTTGACCTGAAAATTCAAAACTCGCTTTAGGTACGCAATAAGAAATATTCAAAGATTTTAAAGCATAAAATAGAGCTGAAACTTGGTTTACAACATCCTCTTTTTTATCAGTTTGATACCCAAAAAAATCTAATTTTTCATCAATTTTATGAAGATAATTTAAAGAGAGTTTTAACACGTCTTTTATAGCTAAATCATTTGGCAAAACAAAACTTGCTAAATACTCATTTCCTAATGCTGCTCCACCCCATTCATCAAAGGTTAAAATTGTCACTTCTTTATTAAGAGTTGCGATAGGTTCTTCGTTTTCTTTTTCAAAAATTTTAACAATAATGTTTCCGTTAATTGCTTCATTTACTTGATATAAAGCTTCAAAATTAACATTTAGTAAAATATTATTTTCTTCAATTGTTTGTTCTTTATCTAAAAAATCCACGTAAAAGTCGTACGTTTTAAAGAAATCGAAAGAAAATGATATAGAAACTTTTAAATTAGAATAACTTCTATCGTCATGATTAATTAAGCGAATAAAATTTATAACGCGTTTGCCATTGCTTATTAAAGAGTAATTAATTTTACTTACTGAATCTACTAAAATTTCAATATTTGCCATAGTCGTTTCCTCAATTGCCTATCGATAAATATTTTAACATTTAATGATAATATTACGATATAGTATTCATCAATTTATATAAAAAACTTCACATATTTTTTAGTGAAGTTTTTTATGGATTCTATAAATAAAAATCTTAAATATTTTTTCTTTAAATATGAGATACAATTTTGTTTTCACTTAAAGCTTCTAACATGATTTCAGCACTTGCCATATTTGTAGCAAGAGGAGTTGCTGTAACATCACAAAGTCTTAAAAGTGCGTTAACATCTGGTTCATGTGGTTGAGCAGTTAACGGATCTCTTAAAAAGATAACGAGATCAATTTTGCTTTCAGCAATCATCGAGCCTATTTGTTGGTCTCCACCAAGTGGTCCACTTTTCATTCTTTCGATTTTTAATCCTGTTGCTTGTTCTATTAATTTTCCTGTAGTGCCTGTTGCAACAAGTTCATGTCCTATCAAAGCCTTTTTAAATCTAATACATAGTGCAATTATTTCTGGTTTCTTTTTATCATGCGCAATTAAAGCTATTTTCATATTCATTTTTACCCTCTTTTAGTATTGTATCAAATAAATCATAAGAATTGGGAAATATCTTAAGCAAAATTGAAATTTCTATATTTTAATCTTGGCGCATTTTTTTATCTAAAAGCGCAATGAAATTTATTTTATATTGCATTTATTACTTTTAAATTTAAAATTACTAAATATTTTAAAATAAAATCCTTTTTTGCAGTTGCGTGCTCTAAGTATCGATTTCATCGGTGTTTTTT
>UQXJ01000021.1 GCA_900545015.1 uncultured Mollicutes bacterium
AAAAAATCATCAAATAAAGTGATAAATTCTTCCTCAAATAATCTGACTAGCCACAGTACAATTCATTATTTCTGAAGTGCCACAACGAGCAACAATGCCTCCAATCTCTAATGAACTTGGGTCAGCGTAATCGATAGTTGATTGTTTAATTTGTATATTACTTCCATTAGTAGATTGCGAAATCGGACCTTCAGAATGACCGATCAATCCACCAATATAAGCATATACTCCTTTATAATTCTTTTTATCAACGCTTGTTTCTATATCTATTTCACAGTTGCTTATACACTTAGAAATAGAACCTTTGTTATAAGCAACAACACCACCTACATATAACAATGATGATGAATTTTTAATACTTATTTTACAGTTTTCAAGACATACACGTTTGATTTCTCCTAATGAGTATCCAAATAATCCATTGTACGATGTCTCGTTACTTAATGTTCTTTGGATGTCTAAATTTTTAATACAATAACCATTTCCATCAAAAATTCCTTCAAAAGGATTCTCTTCTGTTCCAATGGAAAGCCGCCCATTCCCATTGTTATAAAAAATGCCTGATGGTAAAAAGTCACTAGCTTGAAACTCAATATCGTTCATTAGTATGTATTTAGAACTTAAATTATTACGTATTGAATTCAAATCTTCAACGCTATAGATTCCTACATAATTTTCGGGTATCTCTTCTTTGCTAGCAATTTTCATATCATCCATCGATATTGCATGCTTTATAGGACTATCACCTTTTTCTAAGCTTTGCGCAAAGCCATGATTCATACAAGGCAAAAACAAAAAGCATAAAGAGAAGAAAATGCAAGTTGATAAATTTCTAATATGCATATTGCGGAATTCACTAATCTTTCTAGAAAAAGAATTCTTTAAATCATTCTTCATAAAACCCCCCATTCAAATGAACAAATGCTTAAGTATTTAGATTATTTTAATTAATCAAAGTAAAGAACTCTCTATTTAATCGTTATATATGCGCAAACTTGGTCAACGTTTTTGCTAAATATTGGTATGTAGGAGTCTTCATTTTTACTAAAACCAAAGATACACAAATATAATACCCCCCCCCCGCATAGCGCTGTCAACCCGGCAAAAAGGGCTGGATAGCGGTGAGCTAGAAAGAAAAAAATAGGGTGTGTAATTTCACACCTCCGGAGTGAAATTTCACCCCCTTAATTTATTTTTGCTTTTGTAAAATTGAGACCGAGGCAAAAGAGCCTCGAAACAATTACTTTGACCATTCAATTCTAGGGTCATCTTTCTTATATAAAGATAATTGTGAATTTAAATCACCAAATGACTCATCCAATACCATTTTTATCGTCGATGATGATATTTTCATTTTATATTTCAACAACATAAAATATATTAATTCTTGAAGAAGTAACGTGTCATTCCCAATACTTTTCCAATCAATTTTCTTCTTATTTAAGCCATGGCAAATAGAATTTCGAGAATCTTTTATTCTAGTTTCAAATTTCATTGCCGAGTAAAAGAATCCTACATCGATGACAATCATATTCATTGTTTCGCAAAAATCATTAAGCACAAATTCTAATTTGTTTTTCAAAGTTCCTGCATATTCTTTAAGCATCATAGTGCAGGCATTAAAATCATCATTGTTTTTTATTTCGTATTTTGTTCCAAAATCATTTAGTATTTTTAAAAGGTCATTATAGTGAATGTTCTTTTTCCTCTTTTCTATAATCTTTTTATAGGCTTTATTTTTTTCTACATTTTCGCGAAAAACACCTTCAAACGTTCCTGATAATCTAACGATATCAAATTCAAACACCCAACCACTTTTATAGTGGTAGAGATTATGCTGTCTAGTCATAGCATTAGGAAAAGCATCTATAATCTTATTAATATTTTTATTTAAACACCTTATATATAAAAACTTATCATTGGAATCATCGCATTCTGAATAATCATCATTAATTTCAATCTTTGAGTATCCGCCAACATCATTTAAAATTTTAAAACAATCAATCTTTGGATAACTATTTAAAGTAATAAATTGAAGAAATTTAATTGCAAAATTATAAACATCACTAATTTTATCTATAAACCTATTATCCTTAGGTATTAATTTTAAGCTAGTTGAAAAATCCGCCGGGCAAAGATTATTCTTTTTTATAAATCCGTGATTAATAAAACAAGATTTATATTCGTTTTCACATATACACACATCTGCCTTAAGAAATTCTTTTCCTAAGTTTTTCTTTATATTGTAAAAGGGATCTTTTAAATTGCGTCTTGAAATATTAACAGCATTTGTAAATCCCTTTGATATAATCTCAAAGCTAATTTCTCTTTCACCATTAAAGTGTTTATATAAAAGCAAAACATGATATGACGTATATGAATAAAAATCAGTATTTTTCTTGTCTATAAATAAATAATAAATTGGTCCGCCCTTAGCAATTGGAATAAATTCTATAGTTGTATTTAAAATTGTATTACCTTCTTTTATCATTATTTCACACTCAATTGCTAAAACATCATTAATTAATTAATTCAGCATCATAATCCTTGCCTGAAATTGTAACTTTTCCAACAATAATACTCGAATATTTTTCCATAACACGCCTACCTTACATGTTTTAAAATTTTAACCGCTATTCTAGGGTATATTTATATTGACATTGTCAATCCGAATTTTCTTCAAGTTTAATCATACGCATAGTTTCTAAAGAATTAGCAAATTCTCGCATCTTCTCTGGTCCATCTAAATATGAATTAACAGGAATATTTACAATAAGATTTTTACCTTTAGCATTAAGTTTCTTCAATGTTATACATACCGTATAGTTTGTTGCGAAGTTCAATGTGCTGCTATACATTTCAACTTTTAAAATGTCTTCATATTTATAGGTAAATTGTTCTTTTAACTTTGGTTCTCCAAAAATTCTTCTTTTATAACGAGAATAAACCCACTTATCGATATATAAGCAAAGTTTATTATCCCCAAAGCGATCACTAATCACTTTAATTAAATTACTCGATTCTTGTTCCATAAAAACTATACCCTTTTAAAATTAACATCTTTTTATATTCTTCATTTTGAGTTCTCTCAATACTTTCCTTAATTTCAGGAATTTCAAGCATACTTTCTTCAAATTTAAAATTATCCCATTTTTCCATAGTTTTTCTTCGAACGAATCTAAGAAATTTACTATTTGGATTAAAACTTTTAAAAGAAGCACCAAAACCAAAACACAAAGAAAACTTCTTCTCATTTGATGTCATACAAATCCACTCCTTAAAATATGGGTAATATAAATATCCACCACATTGAGGGCATCTTTGGAATGTTGCACCTAGCCTCAAAAATGTATCTGGTTCAAAGCTACTTAAGTAATATGTGTATCCGCATCTTCCACATCTTAATTTATACGTAGGCATAACACTTCTTGCATTCTAAATTTATCTCAAAAGTGAATAATTTAGAATTTCTCCTTTCTTGAGAATGTTAGAAGTAGAGCCCATCTGCTATAAATGAAATCTACTGTTGATTTTCCTATTTTTGCAGTGTTTAACTGCTTTAGGAATGCCTCACCACTGCTTTTTTTACATTTTAACACGTTAGATAACAAACGAGCGTATCGTTTCATACAAGCAAAAATTGAGAAAAACATGTGGAGCTCAGTAAATAAACAAGAAGGAAAAGCAAGTGTTACTACATTGATGATTAAAGTAGCTAAAATTAAGCACGACTTCATTCCTATGACCAGCGACGGAGAAGTTATTGTTTAGTCAATAACCTTTAAAAATGATTTTAAAGGTTATGAAACAATTAAAGATTCTTAATCATATCTTGACCATTCTCAAGAAATCAAAATAGAATTAGAATCTACTGGTCATAATCATAAAAACCTAGTTAAATTTTAATTGAGCGAAGTTACAAAGTATCAATTTAGATTACTCCCTTATATAGAACTAAAGTATTTAAATAGAAATGAAATAGTTCATGATAGAAGCAATGAGTTAGTTGTAGTAACAAACTATTTAGTTTGTATCTTTCTTGAATTTAAAGATCTCTTTAAGCTAATAAACTATTAGCTTATTTATATTTAAATGTTTAAGATATCAAACGTAGTTTCTTACTACTAATACCATAAAGTAATTTTTTAAAGATATAAACTAATTAATCTTATAATCTCTTTAAAAATCATAATGTGATTTTTAAAGAATATTGTCTTAAAAAGAGATAAAAGAGTAAAGTAAGAAATATCTTTAAATCATGTAGTTTAAAAAGTTCTATGAACCCCTTTGAGACACACTTCTACTAATCAAAAATTTAACTTAGATAAATAATGAATAATTTTCAAAGAACGATTTGTTGCTTATGTCTATTAAGTAACTTTTTTAATATATGGGAGACTAATTTTTAAAATTAATTTTATATCTATCTAAAGATTTTGCTATGAAAATTATGCAATTAATTGATACTTCCATTTTGAGTAATATAAATTAATTTGTTCCCAAGTTATTAACCCTTTACCTACAGCAACTGCCATGTATTGACATGGAAGCACATTATAAAGTTCTTCTGGCATCATATCTTTAAAGTCTTCATATGTTAATAACCCATACTTATTAATATCTTCTTGCATCTTATTTTTATCATATTTTAAGCTGTTTTCTTCATAGTCAAAGATATTAAATAATCCACTTATTCCGCCAGCCATAGAAAGCATATTGTCACTTACAATATTAAGATTATTAGCTGATACAGGTGAACATACTTTCACATTTTCTGTGTGTATTTTAGCACTCACTAATACTGATGTACTTGTTGAGCATGCATTATTATTAACATCAACTTTAGCAAATCTATGTCCTATAAACTCTTTATAGTTAGAATTCGTTATGTAAACATATTTATTCATATTCATATCAAAGAATCCATGTTCATCAACAATTGATATCTCGTTTCCATCATTAAAGTATAAAGTAAGTACATCATAATCAGATGCTTCCTTATCTGCATCATCATTGATAATTACTGCAGAAGGTTCTAATTTGCCTTCGAAATGGTTATAAGTCATAACGATGTCACCTTGTTTAACATCGATAGCATCTTTTGTCGTTAAATCAGCCATTAAAATTTTTGTAGATGAAATCAAGCATGCAGCACAGATAGAAACACTAACAGAATAATCTGTTATAACATATTTATATTCCGTAGATTTTCCTGATAGTTTAGTAGCACCAATTACAGTTGGCTCATTTTCAAAAGACCTACTATCGCTTGCTCTTAAAATAAGAATATCATTAATTTTAATTCCATTAGCATAGTTTTTATTAGAGTCAGCGTTATAAGCAGTCGCAATAGTTGTTTCTTGACCTCCATCATTAGCATATATAATGGAAATATCCTTCTTTGTATCATTTCGCCCACTTTCTATGTTGATACTTAAATTATCAATATTATCTCTAACTTTTATTGTATTCACTTTTAATTCGATGTCTGAATTTACGTTTATATAATCTCCAAATCCGTAAGAATTACCATTAAAAATCCACCCAATAGCTCTATGCACTCTTTTATCGCTTTCCCGGTATTCATTTTGGTCATTAATATCCAACTCATCAGCAGTTAAAAGCTGAGTACTCGTATTAGGTCGTGCAAATCGTGTAGACAATGTATTATTTCCATCTTTGTCTTTGTAAATTAATTTAAATTTATTTCCCCATTTAGCCTTCAATACCAATGTATCGCTGCCAAATGCTTTGTATGTGTCAGGATTGAATATATTGCCATTTGGATCTTCCCATCCAATTAAATAAAATTCTTTAGTTGAATCATTATCATATAAAGATTCTGGCAAAATAACTGTTTTAGGATTGCTACTAACAGTATTAAAAGAAGCTAAATTTTCAAAATAATCAGCGTGTCCATTAGCATCAAATCTAATTACACACATAGTCTTATCGCTAAAGTAGCCACTTACGCTAATATCATCATAGCCAACACTTTCCATATCCTCAGTAATTTCAAGTGTTTCTTTAGAAGTATCATTTTTAAAATACCAACCATAGAATGTTAAATTTCCATCAGTAGGTTTAGAAATAGTTAAAGGTAGATTTTCCAAGGTAAAATCTTGTGGATTAGTATTTTGATATTTACCACTTATTTCTAATCCTTCAGCATATTGAACATTATATGTAATTGAATATTTTTTAAGTTCATAAGAAGCGTAAACATCAAGTATTATACCATCTTTTACTTCTTGGCCTGAAGCACTTTCGCCTGTTGTGCTAGCAAGTTTCCAACCAGAAAAAGAATAAAATCGTTTTTTAGGTGAAGAAAGTGCGTAGTCTGTTAAAGTTTTAGTCTTATCTTTTAAGATAGGGTATTCTTTTGTAATTACATCGTTTGTTGCCGTTTCTCCATCAACTGTGCCACCATCTAAATGATAATTAATTGTGTATTTTCCTAAATTAGAAGCTTTAACGAAATAATCTTGTCCAACTTCGCTAACATAAACAGTTCTTTCAAGATTACCTATAATAGAGCCTGTTGAGGTTTCTAGTTTAGCTTTTGCCGTTTCGTCGACTGTTTTTGTACATTTAAATACGAAATCCACTAATCTTTCTCTCACGCCATATCCTTCTCTTGAAGAAATACTTAAAGTAGATGAGTTTTCATAAATATAGCTTAAATCAGCTTTCGTACTTAAAGTTTGAGTTAAACCACCATTAGCTTTATTATATGTAATACTTCCATTAGCAATTAATTCTGCATGAGGCTTTGAAGAAGGATATTTTAATCCACTGTATCCTACATCATCAAAATCCTGCGAATAAATAATGAAGTCAGAGTTAACATTTAAGTTAGCGCTATTATCAATAAATAATCTTGATCCATTTAATAATTTGATTGGTGTAACAAAATTGTATGTTCCTTTATAAAAAGATATATCATATTTATAGCTAATAGGGAAAAGAACAAACTTTGTATCAACAACTTTCGTTCCTAAAACTGGAACTTTGACTTCCATCTTCATAGATCCGTTACTTGCACCACCATAGAATTTCATAGTGGTAGAAGAAACATCATCATTTGTCGTATATTCTGCTTTTGGAGAATTGTATTTAGTTTCAACATATGCGTTTTTATCTGCAAGCATGATAAGACTTGATTTCTTTCCAATAATATTAATATCGGTTGCGTTATGCTGAGGTTTAATTTCATAACCAAGAATTGAAGTAGCTCCAGTATATAAATCAACTAATCCGACTAAAGTTGAATCATATGTGAATTTGGATTGAACTTGAATATTAGGCATTGAAAAAACATTAAATGGTGTAATTTTACCATCTTGATATGTACCAACAGTTGATGTACCACCTTTATAATCTTGAACAACAAAAGGAGAATAAATTTTTCCGCTTTGAGCAAAAAGTTTAGAATTATTGTTCTTTTCTACTTCTTTAATATATCCAAGACATTGAATTGTTCCTGTGTTAATTAGCTGTGAATTAGAATCCATTGTGAGTTCGCAATAAGCACCACTTGTGTGCCCGCTTAAACCCATATTTTCTTGTCCTAAAACACCACCAATATAAAGATTGCCTTTATTAGTTAATGTGACATTTTTAGCAATTTTAATTGAATTTTTTCTCCATTTAGCAACACTATTAGAATTAACATCAGCATAATAACCGCCACAATCATCAAACCATTTTGATGTGTCTTGCCCACTTTGCCTACCATTCCAAGTATTATTAGTGTTTTCAAAAGGAATACAAAGTGTAACACCACTTTTAATTTCTACCGATTTTCTAATTGTTGGATTCTTCCCAATGTATGTGTAAATAGTATCGCCACTTTTAGCGTTTTTTAAAGCGCCTTCAATTGTGTAATATTCTTTATTATTTTGTGTAGCGTTAAAGCAAACAGGTTCGAGGTTAACATAATCAAGATTAAACATATCAAAAACATTCCAACTTGATAATCCAACCATAGTAAAAGAAAGGGTTAAAATTAAACCTAAAAATAGATAATTGTAAAGTTTACTGAAACTAAATCTATGCATTCTTTTCTCCTAAAGTTATATAAAGAGCAAGGTGAGAATTGTTATTCGTTTTATTAAGATAAGTATCATAAAACGATTTAAAATGCTCACCATTTGGTGAAATTTGGTAATCTAGACGCAATTCAAGAAATTCATTTTGAGAAGTTAAATTTTTAAAATCTAAAAATAAATTCTTTCCAATAAAACCATGAGAAATAGCTTCATTAGTTCCTGTATCTTTAAGCGTAGAATTTAAATACATAAGTGGACCAGTTAGTTTCAAAGCACTTTCATTGCCTTTAGTTGCTCCTTCAAAAGTTAAATTTGAAACAACATAAACATCATCCGTTGCCACTTTTGTTTGTGCTTTTTTTAAATTGATTTTGATATCTACAGACATTGTACCAGTTGCACTTTTACTTGATAAACCTTGGTCATTTATAAAACCACCACTACTATAAAGCAATGGCTGTATACCACCGTTTTCTTTTGAATCATCAATGAAGATACAATCTTTAAAATCGCCATATGACCCGATTTCAATATTTAGATTCCCGTTGTCACCAGTTACACCACCACCTAAAGACCAGCTTGAAAAACCTATAGTAGCAAGTGATACTAATATAAGTCCGGCGATAGCAGTAATATGATTTGTAATTGAGTCTCTAAATTTCTTCATTGTAAAAAATTAAGCGTTAGCTTTCCAATTTGCGTATAATACTAAATCTTTATAAATTGGTGTAAGTGAAGTTAAGTGTCCAGCATTTGGATTGATTGAAGCATCCTTATCTGTCCACCAACCAGTAAATGTGTATCCAGTTCTATAGACTTCAAGTCTAGGATTGTCTAATTTAAAATATTCGCCATAATCACAAGTTAAAGTACGTGTTTCTTTATTATCATCAGCACTTGTGTATGTCCATTCGCCACCATTAATGTCGAATGTAACATTTAAAACTGTTGTTGAACCAGTTCCCTTCATTGAAAATAAAAGTGACCAGTTTCCATTAATCTTTTTATATACATCACCTGTTGATTCGTTTAAAAAGAAATCACCATCATTACCAAGTGAATTTGTAGGTGAATTAGCACTACTCAACCATTTTGTTGTTTTTGGTCTTGGGAAACTGATGTCTTCTTTATAATCATCACTATAAGTAACAGTAATTACATATGTATCTTCAGTTGATTTTTCTTCGTTATATACCATTGATGAAACTTGAACACCGTTTTTTCCATCTTTTACTTCAAAAGTAACTGGTGCGAGAGTTTCATCTGTAAATGTAACTGTAACTGTTGTGATATTTGTTTCGTCATCATGATTAGAAACCATGGATTTAATACCATTTCCATCTTTTCCATCTATTCCTTTAGGAATTACGATTTCATCGCTTTCAGTATCGTTACTATATTTAAATTTAATAACGATGTTTCCTGTTGCTTCATCAGTTTTAACGTCAACTCCAGTTACACTAACGCCATCATTTCCTTGAATTAAAGGAACACTAATGACAGTTGGTTTAATAGTTTTATCTGTATAAGTTATTGTAATTGTAACTTGAGTTCCATCTTCACTTTTTGTAGGAATAACTGATTCAATACCAACACCATTTTCACCAGAGATACCTTTAGGAATTTTAATTACCATAGGAGCTTGATCTTCATCATCAAAGATAATAGTTAAAATTTGATCACCATTCTCTTCTTTAGTGATGTTGTAGCTTTTAATCATGAAAGAATCGCTACCAAAAAATGTTGTACAGCTTGATACACTTCCTAGTAAACATAAACTAGTTAATAATACTAAACTTCTTTTTCTAAACATACATATACCTCCTAGGCATTTTTAATTAATTCATTAATTTCTGGTGATTTATCAAACAATTTAGGTGAAGATGATTCACTTTTATCATTTGTAACAAATTTAAATGGATTGAATCCAATTGCAAATAAGACACATTCTTTAAGCATACTTGTGATTTTATCAGTGCTTCCCATATGCTTTAAATTATATTTTAATACATCAACGCTCATAGAATCACTATAAGTATTTAAATCAGTAGTTAAATCGCATTTAACCGTACTTAAATTCTTACCGCCACCATACCAAGCAATCTCTGTATTTAAATATTCTTCGTTATCTTTTGAATAAATATATCCAAGTTCTTTTGCCATTTCTTTTAAGATTGTTTTCATAGGGAAGATATCATCAACTGTAATAACTGTATCTTTTCCTAGTTGAGTTAAGAAACTTGAAATGATTTGTTCAACAAGGCAGTTTACATCAATTTCTTCAATTCTTTTAAAGTCATAGAACTTAGTTGTTCCGCTAAGTGTTAATTCAACTGGAGCACTTGTTCCACCTATTTTATCAGGATTTGAACCATTAAATAATGATGATAATAAACCACTAACCATACTAGGATATGCGTTATATAAGAAGCATCCATTGAATAATGATTCAAGCGCAATACTAAATATTCCTGAATCTCCAAATAATGTATCTTTTACATTAATTTTAGCTGCATAGTTTATTGAGCCATCACTATTAATATATTTAGATGCGTTATCCAAATATTCTTGTGATTTATTAAGTGTGTTATATAAATCATTTTCATTAATAGTAGAATCACCATTTAAAAGCTTTGTGTAATAAGTATCAGCAACTGCGTTTGTGTTGCTATCGTTTGTCGCTGTATTAAAGTAATTTGTAAATGTATCGCTTACTTTAACTGAGCCTTCATTGATTTCAATTTTTCTTGATTCATCATATTTTGAATATGAATTAGAACCAACCATTAAATTAAATTCAGCGCTTCTTCTTAAAATTGAATTATTAATTAAAAGTCCATCTGTATCAAATGCTCTAACAATGTTTTTAGCATTACTCATTACTGAGTTTTTAAGTGTGTTATTTGTGCCTTTAATATTAATACAAGTTCCAACAAAGTTAAGATTTGCTCTATTGATGTTTTCATCAATGTTTTGAATTCTTAAATCATTTAATGTGATGTTATTTCCATCAATATATAAAGCACTGTTATCTTCGCCATACGCTTTAACTAAGCTTTCATTTTCTGGATCACCAATTGAAACAAATGCTAGCGGACCAAGGAAGACATCACCTTTAGTAGAACCATCAGATCTAGTTGGTTTTAATCTTTTTAAATTTTGATCGACTGTAGCATAACGAGGAAATGCTAATTCATTAGTATTAATTGAATAACCATTACCATAAAAATCTTTTTGTACATGGATTCCTGTTGCTATTCTTATTGAATATTTATCTTTTGTATCAGGATTCTTATTTAATAAATCTAAATATTCATGGTTATATGAAGTTTCATATGAATAGACTTCATTTTCAAATGAGAATGAATTATTTTTAAAATCATAATGACCAAATAATTCAGTGTTATTGTCTTTTTTCTTTTCTGTTGGGACATATGTTATAAAGCCATTTTCTTTAGCTTGCTCTAAATTTAAACCTTTTACATTAGGAAGAACTGTAACTTCTCCTTCATATACGTCTTTTAATGAACCTAAATTAACTTGTAAAACAACTTTTTCGCCTTTTTCACTATAGTTTGTTGCATAAAGTAAATCGTCGTAATTATAGACATTAACTGCTCCATCAATGACTTTAATTGTGTATTTTCCTTTAAGATATGGTTTTTCTACACTTCTTAAGGTGAAATATGAATCAAGTAAATTTCCATCACTATCTTTTAAAGCACTTTTAATTGTTACTTCGTTTTTTGTAGCGTCATAACTAATATTTTGTGATGTTTCTTCATATACGAGTTCAACAGCTTGAGATACATTACCTGCGCCAAGTACACTAGGCACAACTCTAAATTTAGCATTTATTTTAGAAGGTGTTTTTGTTTTATCAGCCTCACCTTCATATTTATAATCAAATTCACCATAATATTTTGTTTTATCTATTTTATTTGATGAAGCTTTACGAGTTGGGTTAATGATAACAGCACCATTATCATAAATTACAGCATCAAATTCATTACGAACTGTTTTCTTTTCGTTGCTACAAATGATTTTTGTTGAACCTTCTTTTTTAGCATATAAATAGAATTTTTCATTTTCTTTTTTAATATCAATTAAGCCAGTTCCTGCTTCTTCATTAGTATCTTCATACCAAATAAGATCATTTCCACTAGCTAAAATTAAATTAGAATCAATGATTGGTTCAGCTTCAAGAAGATATGGTTCTTCTCTAATTTTAAAACCTTCCGTTTCATTATATTTCCATTTAATTCCAGTGATATCACTAGCAACTGTAATATTTAAAACAATAATAGAAACAAAAGATAATAAACCAATTAAAAATGGAATAATAAGAAGGATTACAAGAGTCTTTTTCTTCATATTAATTTACCTCCATTTTATTAAATGCTTTTTCATATTGCTTATTTAAGCGAATAAAGCAAGGAATGAGTAAACATACACTCATTAAAATTAAAACAGTGTAATTTATAATAGCATTAACACCTAAATAACTCATTAATGATTGGAATACGAGTAAGATACATGGGAAAACAAGTGAAATTAATGAATTAAGGTAACTAATTTTATATTTAGTTGCTCCTTTATCATGCATATCAAAGATAATTCCATATAAATTAGTAAAGACAATTAAAATTAATCCAATAATTAATGAAACAAAGAAAACAACTGTTGTTATTTCTTTACTCGCAAATAAAACAATTAAAGTAACAATTAAACTTAAACTAGAAAGAGCTAAAGGTGCTAAAACTTTAGCATAGATTTGTTTCGTTATTGAAACTGGTAAATATTTAATAATTTGAATACATTTTTCTTCTCGCGTAATTGAAAGTGATGCACTAGCATTAATAACACTACTAAAAAGTAAAATTAAAGTAATGTTGATTCCATTAATAATTTCAGGGAAATAAATTAAGAAGATTCTTAAATTCCCGTAAATTATTGCATTTAAACTAGAAATAACAACATAGCTTAAAAATGGAGCCATAATAAGTAAAGAAGTATAACTAAATACATTTGCTGAATCTTTAAATAAAAGATCAAATTCTTTTTTAACTAAAGCTTTAAATGGTTTTAAAACTTTAATTTGTTTCTTTACTTTTTTATTTAAGTTACCATCATTATTGATTTCTTTTTTATTAAGCATTTTATAAAATGCTGCACTTACGTTATAACCAACTACAGCAATAAGTAAAACACCACCAATTACAAAACACATATTTGAAATAGAATTAATTGAATTAACAATTGGATTAAATATGTTATTAATTGGATAAAAATACTTAACTGCATTATGTAATGCATCAATGAAGTCTTTATTAAAGACACCTCCAATTGATGAATTATTTAATGCATTAAGGAATAAATTTAAAACAAATTGATATGCGTAGCAAAGTAAAATAACAGAAATTAAAGCAACAATGAACTGAGCAATATCGCTTGTTTTAATTAATTTATATAAGATTTCATAAAGTGGTAAAAGAATTAAAGTAATTCCCATATTAAATATGCCAATAATAAAAGGATATAAAAGTGAAAATATATAAAAATATGGCATATATCCATTAATATAAGCAAAAGCCATGAGGAGTGGGGTAGAAATACAAAGATTTAAAGCTACTTCTTTTAAATAAATGAATGTAACTTTACTAAAAATAATTGTTGATTCACTTATTGGAAGAGGGAATAAAAGTCTTTTATCTTCTTTATTAAATAAAACTTTACTTGCTTTAAATAAACTTGAAGCAATTGAAATAAGCATCATTATAAATAAGAAGAAAATTAAGAAATCATATGTTCCATAACTTGAATATTCTGTTATTTTCTTATCAAGTGATAAGAAAATGTAGACTTCTAAAGCAATGAATAGTCCAACAAAAATTAATTTTAAAAGAATACTAAAAATACTAGCAAGTTTATTTTCGCTTACTATTCTTTCGTTTTTAAATTCTTTATAAATTAATTCAATAAACACTAACGAACATCCTCTCCATAAATCTTAAAGAATAATTTTGATAATTCTTTTCTTTTAAGTGGTTCTTTATTAAAGTCAAGTGTCATAGCAACTTTCCCGTCATTAATGATAGCGACTCTATCACACACTTTACTAACAAGTTCAATGTTATGAGATGTAATAAAGACAGTTTTACCAAATCTAGCAAAGTCTTTAATCATCTTAAGTAATACTTCATAAACCATAATATCAAGACCAACTGTTGGTTCATCAAGAATCCAAATCTTAGGATTATGAATTAAAGATGCCATTAAACAGATCTTTTGTTTCATACCATGAGAATATTCTTTGATTTTACGGTTCATATCAATTGTATTTAAACCAAATTTTTTAGTTAAAAAATCATAGTTTTTGTTAAATGAAGATTGAAGCATACCATAGCTTGATGCAATAAACTGAAGATATTCATTTCCTGTCATCATTTCATAAGTTACAGGTTCACTAGGAACGTAACCAATATTCATTTTGACTTCTAAGCTATCTTTTTTATTGTCTTTATTTAAAACGAGGATATGACCTGAATCATAATCTTTTAAACCAACAAGACAATCAATGGTTGTTGATTTACCAATACCATTTTTACCAATAAAGCCAAAAACTTCACCTTTTTTAACATTAAGGTTTAAGCCTTTTAAGACTTCTTTTTTACCATAACTCTTATATAAATCTTTAATTTCAATAACGTAGTCTGATAAATCAGGAGCTTTGATTTCAAGTTCTGAATCATTTAATTCAGTTTCATTAATATTTTTGTTTTCTTCCATAATTATCTCCTAAAAGATTTTATCCATACTAAATTATCATCATTAACATTAATTAATGAGAAACTTGAGTTACAGTTTTCACATCTATATGTTGAACCATCAAATCTAATTTCTTCAGCTCCACATACAGGGCAACGAGATGAATATACTTCTTCATTTGCTTTAAAGAGCATTGATAAAGATAAAACAAGATTTTTAAATAATAATTCATGGTTATCTTTATAAATTGAAAGCGTTAATACACTATTAAAGTTATGTAAGAAGTTAGAATGAGTAAAGATAATTGCGTTATTAACTTTTTCTTCACTCTTTATTTTCTTTTTAAGTATTGCTTCGTTTTCAGCGTTATATTTATAACTTGTTAAAACGTAATATCTAGCAATTGCGTCTTCTTCTACTTTAACATCACTTCTAATTGCTTTATTTATGAAGTGAGATTCTAAATAAAACGCATGATCATTTGTATCTTCTTTAACTAAATAACTAAAGATTCCTTTTTTAAATGAGAAATCTTTAAATCTGAGTCTTCCTGATTCATCAATATAAAGTGATGAATCTTTAGATAAACGTGTATTTCCTACATTAATCCTAGCAAGGTAGCTAATGAAATTTACTATAACATAGTTATAGTAATAAGTATCAAACAAAGATAAATCATCTTTTCTAACCTCGTAATTTGCTTTATAGAATCTATAGCAATAACTATAAAGTTCATCATGAATTAAGATGTTTGTAGGTAAGATATCTTTTGTTAAGCATTTACCTTTATTTGTTTTATAAAATTCTGTTGTTTTAATGTTTTTAATTTTTCTATTTAATGATTTTAAAACACTATAAATTTTATTGGCGTTACCTTTTTGAACATTAAAGACATTTTCATAAGGGTAACCAAATTCTTTAAATTCATTTAGAATTGAGTGCTTACCATAACTTATTCCACTTATTTCAAAATTTTCTTCGATACTATCTACAAGTGGCGTTACATCAACTAATAATTCTTTAATTTCATAGTGTAATAAATCAACTAAATAACTAATAAAACTATTTTCATAAGTTAAAAGTGTATCGATATTTTCATAGTTATGAACGTATTCAGGAGTCATGGTGCCACGTTTATTTTTCCATAATTTTGAATCTCTAACAGTTTCAAAAAATGAAGGTGTATCAAGTTTTCCACTAAGTTCACTACGAAGAACGATTTCTTTTATATCTGTTTTAATATGTGGTTTATAAACAATAGATGTAATTTTATCAAGAACTGTCTTTAACTCGCTAGCACGAGTTAAAGTTTCTTCATAATCAAATTTAGTAATAAATTTAATTTTGTCTTCTTTTAAGATTTCAGTAAGGTCAAGAAAACTCATGTTAGCTTTTACTTTTTTAGCTAACTTTTTATTAAAAGTAACAATGAAGTTTTCTTTTTTTACCATAGGACTATAACTTTCTTAATAATTTATCAATTGTTTCGTTTGTTAATTTAAATGAATCTGGTCCATAAGTTTTAAGAATTAATCTCTTTAAGCCTGTTAAACCATCTTTAACGTAATCTTCAAATCTACCTTCAAGTTTAGCAACAACTTTTCTAGCAAACATGAAATCAAGTGCATCTTCTTTTGTTCCGCCACTTACGAAATACACAGGAACAAGTTGTTCAATTTGGTGCATGATACGGTTACCGAATGTAAGATCAAATGAATCAAATGTGTAATCAGTTAAGATCTTAAATTTAGCAAGGTCATCAGCTGTTAAACCATTTTCTTTATTATCAATTGCTTCAGCAAATAAAGACATTAATTTATCATAGCTTAATTTAATCTTATCGACGTCTTCATTAACTTCAAATGGATCGTTTCTATCATCAAAACTAATTGTAATAGCACGGTCATAAACTTTATCTGTAATAGTATATGTTGAATCATCTTTATTAGCTGTACCAATAAACCATGTATTCTTTTCAATCTTTAAGATTCCATCTTCAAGGTGATTTGGAGCATCAAAATCATAAGGGAGTTGCATGATTTTGAGTTTCCATTTATCAACTGGATATTCCATGATTGATAAGAAATCAGCGAAATAATATTCAACACGAGAAATATTAACTTCATCTAAAACCATGATGTTAATATCGTGTGGTTTATATGTTGCATCATATAATCTTTTTAAGAATTCTGTTTCGTTATATGTTCTACTGAAGTCGTTATAGAAACCTAAGATTGATGTTCTATCACGCCATGTAGCTTGGACAGGTTCGAAGAATGATTCTTCACTAATATATTCACTAAAATAACGAGCAAGTGAAGATTTACCAGTACCACTTAAACCTTCAAGGATAATTAATCTACTTGCTGCAAGACCTGAAATAAATGCTCTAATTGTTGCTTCATCAAAATATAATTTCTCTTTTTTAGCGAGGTATTTTCTAAAATTAGAAACTAAATCTTTTAAATTGATGTTATCATCAAATTCTTCTTCTTTATATGATTCACTAATTAAATCAATATTACAAAGTCCTGGGAAAACTCTTTCTTTATCTTTTAGTGGTGAATCTGCTTGAGTTCCATCTCCTACGCCAGTTCCACTTGCGCTTCCTGCACCAATTCCAGCTAAACCATTAGCACTAGCATCACTTTCACCAAAACTAGCAGCAAGGTTACCTTGTTCTTCTAAAGCTTTTTCTTCATCTTCTTCAGCTTTTTTATCAGCTTCGTCTTGAGCTTGAGTTTTTGCTCCAAAGAAACGGAATGGTTCATCAATGTGTTTCATATTGATCCAAATCATACAAATTGCAGCGATAAAGCTAAGAACCAATACATAAATGATTAAGCCCATTAAAAGTGATTCACCTAAGAATTGAAGTGAAGCAATCATAAATGCTGATTCGTAAGGATATTGAGCAACCATGCCAATGCCAAAGCAAAGTCCGAATGAAAGGAAGAATGTTCCAACGTAAATTAAAGACCACTTTTTACTAAATACGACGTTATCATAATATTTAGCAAGTCTCATTTCATAAATAAATGAAACACTAAATAATAAGAAATAAATTACAACGCAAATGAGTAATGCCCAACCTGCAAATCCTGGATTTACGCTTGGGAGTCCCATTGCTTTATTCATTAAAGCTAAAGGGTTTTTAACTTTAACAAATGTACCACTTGCATCTAAACAAATTGCAGAAAATAAGACTGCAAGAAGATAGAAATAAGTGATGCCAAGAGCGATATAATTTTTTCGACTAAAGTGTGTCTTCATACGTTTTACCTCTTTTAACTCTCTTTAGAGTCATCTTTCTTGTCTTTATTTTTAATAGATTCTAAGAATCTAGAAAAACCTTTTTTAGTTTCTTTTTTGTTTTCTGTTTCACTAGGTTCATCATCAATAACCTCGTAAAACTCAACGTTTTCTTCGCTTTTTAGAGTTTTTATATATTTTCCATTAGAGAATATATAATCGTTTCCTGCGTAGCGAATAGCACTATCTTTACTGACATTAACTAAACTTTTAATTTCTTCAGTACTATTTAAATCAAATTTAGTTAATTCAAGTAAGAGATTAGTTCTTTCTTCAAGTGTTTCATCATATTTAGTTCTATAATGATCAAACATTAATAAACAATATACGATAGAAACAATTGTAATAATGCCTGAATTAGATTGAAGGAATACAACAAATATTCCTAGAGTCTTAATTCTAGTTCCATTATAATAACCAATAATCTTATCAAAGGTTAAATAACCTTTATATAAATTATTAGTATCACTTAAATTATTAGAATCACCACGAGTGATATAAGTATTATCACTTCTTATTTCAATGATTCTATGAACATAAATATTTTTATCTTCGCCTTTAAATGCAACAACATCATATAATTTTAATTCGCTTTGAGAATTATATTTAGTAACTCCAATTACATCATATGTATCAAATTGATTATCTAAATGGAATTCATCAAGATATGTATTAACTACATTTCTTTTACTCATTGATCCACTAGATATAACAATTACGCCACTATCACCAAATACTAAATTGTTATTAGCAAATCTAGAATATAAACTTACTCCAAATCCTGCTACAACAACTGCAAGTAATGCATAACTTAATATTTTTCCTGTAATAGTAAGAGCTTTGTTCTTATTTTTATTACGTTTTGCATCTTCTCTAGCGAGTTCTAATATGTCTCGATCTTCTTTCCCTATCTTTATATCTTCAATACTACTTAAGTAATAGTGTCTAAAAAGAAAAGTAAATACTAAACAGAAGCTTACTAAGCAGACAATTGTAACGGCAAGAGAAAGAATTTCGATGTTGGACATAGAATTAATTATGCAAGTTTAGGTGTAATTTTAATACCTAATTGAACAGAGCTTTCTGTTGTTACCTTTTTGAATTCTTCTAATCCTTCTTTTTGCTTAGTAGCATCTACACAATCAAGAGGATTTTTCCCGCCAAATTGATCGCCCCATGCAAATGTGTATTCTAAAGTGACTTTCATTCCTGCAGTTGCATCATATTTAACATCATAAGTAGCTTTTGATCCGTCCCCGTTGTCAACATTTTTGCTACTTGCACCTGCTGTAAGTGGTATATTAAGAGCTTCATCGCTAAAAACAACAGGAGATTTAATCAAATTTTTCTCATTAGAGCTAACTAGCGTATTTAAAGTAGAATAATTTGAAAAAACAATGTCAAATGATGTTAATCCGTCATTATAAACATCTTGCCCAGACATAGAACTGTCTTTTTTATAAATTTTGAAAACCACTTTAAATGTTAAATGTTCTTTATTTCCATCGCCTCTAACGTTATTTGTGCCTAAGCCAGCTTTATTAGAGTCAAAAGCAAGTTTTAAATCAGATTCTCCTTCTCCAGTTAAAATTTCAGCTAAATAGGAACTATTTCCAACAGAACCAAAGCTAACATTAATGTTATTTTTAGCTTCTGTTTGTGCATTAATAACCCATCCAGCAAAGCCGACTGAGCCAAGTGAGACTCCTGCTAAACCAGCAGCAATCATAACGGTAAGTTTCTTTTTCTTTAGAAATTTCATAATCTTTTCCTCCCTTAGTCAACACTTACTTTAGAAGTAATAGTAATTGTTGAACCATCTAAAATTTCTTTTATTGTATTTAATTCATTATTCGTTTGAGATATTGAATTAAAATATTTATCACGAGCATTTTCTATATCTAATTTTGTATTTATAGCTTTATAATATGCGTCTTGATATGCTTGGATCTTTTCACTATAGAACACATCAGGTGTCTTATGATTAAAATAAGATCCATATTGAATTTTTAAGAAGTCTCCACTACTTGTTAATGTAGTAGTCATAAAGTCTACATTGTTTTCATAAGTTGTAAACGTAGCTTCATTTAATGGAATACGTGTTTTATTTAATTCTACAAGTGTATAAGGTGTACCTTTTTTTCTACCGAAGAGTTTATCGTCTGTAGGTTGAACATAATTGTTGTCATCAGTATCAGTATTAGTATCATTACCTTTTTTAGTAACTTTAATAGATAGAGTTAAGCCATTTTTAACTAATGTATCTAAATTATCTTTATGAGTAATGATTGTATAAGATACATCGACATTTTGTTGAGGTTGATCTCCTACATTATCACCTTTAACAATTCCATTTCCACCACTTGCACCATTAAAAACAATTTTTTCTGTTTTATTTGTTACTTCAAGAGTAGCAATTTTAGTTACTACTCCTTCAATAACTAAATTAGCTTCAAATAATTTAGTTGATTCATCAACTCTAATTAACCATGCTGAAAGACCTACGCTTGATATAGAAATAAGCGTAGTGAAAAGAATAACAGGTATTACTATTTTATTCTTTCTAAGTTTTAGCATAGTTCACCAAGATATTATTTATGCTTTTTAAATTTTAGCTTTTGCTTCAGTTTCAATTGAAACTTTAATATGAACAACCTTGTTAGTAAGATCTTTAGTGATTGAATTCATACCATCAATTTCTTTAATTACTTCATTAGACATATTGATTTTATCGTCAATAGTCTTAGCACCATTCATTTTATTTTCATAAAAAGTAGCTGGACTTGTATTTTCGAAATAATCACCCCAATCAAATTCAAATTTCATATCGTTTGCAGTATAAACTGTATGATTTTTAATTGTTTTTGAACTATCTACTTTAAATTTACTTCCAAAATCATCATTATTAGTAACATTTGTAGTCTTAAAAGCTATATAACTCTTTGAATTGTCCTCATAATTAGGGTGAATTGTATCTGATGTATTAGCCTTCAACGCTTTAAATCTATTAACTCCAGTAACTTCATCATCTCCTACAAAAACTGAATAAGTAACACTTTTAACTTGATGATTATTGTCAACAATAATTCGATAGTCAGTTAAATTAATAACAAAATTTCCACCAGTTGTTTCAACTGTTGTTACATTTTTATTTTCAGCAGGAACAGCATTAATTTCAGCAATTCTTAGCTTTTGATCAGCAGCTGGTGTTACCTCGATAACAGCAGTATTTTGTGTAGCAGTATCAATTTCAACATTAAATGACCTATCATCTTCTTTTTGTTGAACGCCAACTTGCCATTGAGCAAAACCAACAGAAGCTAATGATACTAAAGCAACACCTAAAATAGTTCCTAAAACAATTTTATTTTTCTTAGCTTTTAACATATCTTAACTCCTTTAATTAATACTTGCAGAAATAGTTAATGAAGCATTTTCTGCGCTAAAAACTTTATTCATAGCATCGATTTCACCATATGCTTTAACAGAGGCTGCTAATAAAACATCTAAACTTGCGTCTTCTGCAGGAATAGAATTATAGAATGCTGTAGGTGTGCTATCTTTTGCATTGCCGAATAAACTGCCCCAAGCAAATTCTTGAGCTAATAAATCATTTGCTAATTTAAATGTGTAATATGGTTTTGATGCATCTTCAGCTTGTTTAATCATGTTTGCGTCTGTGACACCTTCATGTCCTTCAAACTTAAGAGGGATAGTTTTTTCGTATGATAAATAAGTATATCCATCACCTTTTGCTCTTTTTTCTTTTACTTCCTCTTCAGTAAATTTAACAGCACCATCAGCAACTTTATTAATAGCGTTTCCAGTTTTTTTGTTATCTAATTTTAAAGTAAGTGTTGTAGGATAACTATTTTTGTCAACTTCCTTACCCATATTAATTGTGATAGATTCAAAGCTAAATTTTAATGCATTTTCACTTACAGCAATTCCATCAGTTCCGTTTTTCTTAGTACCAACAATTTGCTTATCAGTTTTATTAACTTCAGTTCTTTCAGCAATTGTTAATTTAGCAACAGTAGGTAATGTAACTGATAAGAATTTAGTATCACTTTGTACTGAATCTACTTCAACATTAAGTTTAAGATCTTCATTAGTTTTTTGAACACCAACAACCCAAGTAGCAAAGCCAACGCTAGTTAATGCTACGCCAGCTAATGCACATACGCCTATTAAAATATGTTTTTTATTCTTTTTAATCATAATATTTGCCTTCCTTATATTATATTAATAAATTAAGCACCAAATCCTAAGCTAACTTTAATTTTTAAATTGCCCTTTAAAGCAGCTTCCATTGCCTTTAATTCTTTATTTGCGTTTTCACAATCATCAAATAAATTCTTTGTTAGCGATTCACCATCAACTCTTTGTGATGATTTTGAATTATAGAATGTAACAGGTGATTTATTTCCTTCACCTTCCATTGTATCTGCTGAATTTCCGAAGAATGTTCCCCATTCAAATTGGAATTCTTTGACATTAAGGTCATAAATATCATAAGAATCACCACCTGTTTTAATTTTATAATTAATTGGTTCTAATTTAATTGTTTTGTTCAATTTTAAGTATGAGTATTCAGCTTTTGGTCTATATGCATCTGCATCCATTAAACATCCTTCAGAGCCAACAAAATTTTGATGGTTAACATCTTTACCAAGAAGTTCAATATTTAATTTAGTAGGTTTTTCAGTAACAGCTTTACCTAATGAATATTGTAATGTTGTAAAATGGAATTTTAATGCGTTTGCATTTACATAAGTAACACCTACAGTTTTATCTTCTTTTACAACCGCCGACATAATTTCTTTGTTATCAGGATCAGCCGTATGAGCTTTACTTTCAGAAATAATTATTTTTTCATCTTTTTGAGTAACAGCTTCAAGATAAATGCTCTTGTTTTCTGAATCATCAACAACAGCGCTAATAGTTAAAGTATCATCAGTTTTTTGAAGTCCAACAACCCAAGTTGCAAAACCAACAGTTGCAAGTGAAACACCAGCTAAAACTAAGACTGATGTTAATACGATTTTCTTCTTTTTAAACATATATTATTTTCTCCTTAATTATTTACCAATCGTAGAGGTTTGAGTTGATAATTTAGCAACAACATTGAGAGTTTTAGGATTAAAAAGATCTCTCATGTGATTCATTTCATTAACTACAAAATCAATGTCTTCTGCTGAGTTGTGTAGTTTGAGTTTATCTTTGACATCATTTTTTTGAGATTCTGTACCCGTTTCAGCAAGAACACCATTATTGTAAAGGTCATCATAATAAGTAACTGGAGATACCCCACCAAAGAAACTACCCCATGTAAATAATGTAATTTCTTTTGTGAGTGTATAAACGATTGAGTTAGATGTATAAACAACGTCCCATTTATTTGTGTCAAGGCCAGTAAGTGTAGTTTTTGTTTCATCAGTACTTACTGTTTTCCATTTTGTTGTATCGCTTAATACAGATATCGTTAAAGCTGATTCATTTGAAATATCAAAATATGTATAAGGTTCAGTTTTTGCTTTATGAGTCTTTGTATCAGTAGGAATTAAGACTTTATTATCATCAATGGCACTTGCTTTATGCTTTGCTTCATTTGCTAAAGGGAAATATTGATCTAATACTTCTTTATATCCGAGTTCAAATGTAACACCTTGTGCTTCTTGGCCAAGTGATCTACCAATTTCAATCTTAATTGTTGGTTTAACAACAAAGTCGGTAGCAGGTGACTCAGCTTCAGTTTTAATAAATGTACCCTTGACATTGTTTTCAGATACACATACTTTCTTATCATCTTCTGTAGCAAATGATAATGATAAATTGATCATTGAGTTTTTAGTTCCTTCAACTGTTGTAGATGGATCAATTGTAGTATTTGATTTATTAACACCAACAACCCAAGTAGCAAAACCAGTTGTAAGTAAAGCAACTGCTCCAAAACCTAATAAGCCACTAACAATCCATTTTCTCTTGCTAGTACTCATAACTTTTTTTCTCATAAAAATCCTCCATAATTGAGAAAATAATAAACTTATCTCCTTAAGAGATATAATTAACTTTCTTTAGCCCTATTGAAAAGTGGCGTAAGATGTCAATTAGTTCAAAATTATTTATGCTACATTTTAACCCATTTTTGTTTCTTTTTCCATTTACCTAGGCAAGTACTAGTTTTAAAAACTAGGGTATTTAAAAAAATAACTCCTATTAAAACTCGAAAACCTTTTAAATATCAAACGTTTATAGGTTCAAGGTGAATTATTTTGTCGCTAGCCTAAATATTTAATGACGATTTTGTCAAATTAAATGATGATATGT
>UQXJ01000022.1 GCA_900545015.1 uncultured Mollicutes bacterium
TTAAAATTGGCTGATTTAAATTCCTAAAAATGGCATATTTATATTGACATTATCAATAGTCAATTCTCTTTGTTTATGTATTACTTTGTATTACACTTTTATTATATTAATCTTTTAAAAACGTTAAAGTCCTTTTCATTATAATTAAAATTAACCTAAAGTTTTACAATAATTACGAGATTATCATCCATCTTTAAAATACTTTAGTAAACCAAAAACGTTCAAAAATGCGTTTGTCAACTTTTCATTTGGCAATTTGGCACGATTTCATTTGGCAATTTGGCGTTCTTCTCAGTACAATTATTAAAAACTAACCTAGGATTGTTGCTTGAAAAATAAATTGATTTTCTTCATTAGAAAAAGCGCGTTGCCCACCTAAGCTTTCAACAATTTGCTTAATTGATTTTACACATAACCATGATTTTCTTTATCACCTTTTAACGCCAGCTGCATTTGCAATAAACAAAATTAAAACTTATTTTATGTATAGTGATAATTTTCAATTGTTATTTTCTTCTAGAATTATTTGTTCAATTTGTTCCTTTAATGTATAAACGTCCCTGTATATTATCTCAATAACAATTGAATAATTAGTTTTTCCATAATCGTGTACAATGCCGTTTCTAAATCCGATTATCTCTCCCCATGGAATTGTTGAATATTTATTCCTAAACTCATATGAAAGATTATTAATGTTTTCGGCTAATTGAACCAGTCTAAACATTATCGCATCAAGGAGGATGTTGTCATTTAAAAGTTCAACTTCAGATTTATTCTTAGTGTATTTTATAATTGCATCAATATTCTCTATTATCTTATTAATGTAATAATCATTATCTTTTTTATTGTTCATATATCTTAATACCATCCTTCAATATTTCTCTAATCAAATCTAGATTTTCACTAAGATCATTTAACCTAATTAAATCGACTTTCTTGTGTAATGCTTCTCTCAATTCTTCAATTAGTCCAATATATTGTAGGCCCTTCAATGATGTCTCAATTAACAAGTCAACATCACTTTTTTCAGTTGCATACCCCTTTGCATAGCTTCCAAAAAGATAACAAAATGATACTTCTGTTTTGTATTTACTTAGAACCTTTTCTACTATTACTTCAATTGACTCAATTGTTAATAAGCCTTTTTCCTCTGTTATTTCATATTCTTCAATAATCTTATTAGCTATAGCATTTCTTTTTAAGGCATTTCCATAATTTACATCATTTTCATATCTCAAAAAAGTTCTAAAAGGCACTCCTGCCGTTGCAGCAGCTTCTTTCAGTGTTAAATTAAATTTCTGTCTTATTTCTTTTAAATTTGTCATATTCATTGTATTAATTATATAACATATTGTCACAAAATAAAATATATAATGTGTCAAAATGACAAATTGAAAACTCTATTAATTGCCAAAATGTCACAAAAATTAAAATTTATATGCCACCTTTCTCTTTTATATAGTTTGACTTTTTCTTACTTATTGATTCTTATAAAGCAATAAATAAGATATTCACATACCTCTAAATATTAGTTTATTTAAAGCCGATAATTAGTCAAAAACCATGAAAATCACAATAGAATTTAAAATATTTCACTATTTTATAGATGTTTTTGTCTATTCTTCATCGAATAAGCTCATTTGAGAATAAGCTTCTTCCATGTTTGGTAAATCTTTAACTACAAATTCAAAAAGACTAATTATTGATTCATAATCTTTAACTGCTGAATTAGGAATTCTAATTAATTTAATACCATAACGTTTTATCACTTCTTCTTTTTGCCTATCTCTATAAGCAGTTAATTTGCTTCCAATATGTTCTCCACCATCAATTTCAAAAACAACAATCGTTTGGTAATGATGGTTAAAAAGGCCACCACTAACTTGAACTACAACATCAAATTCTTTTTTACCAATAAGTTTTAAATCTTCTGGATTAACCTTTTTAATTGCATCAATTACTGGAACGTTTCTTTCAACTCTAAACTTAGAATTACGTCTATTAAAATATGGTTTAATTGTATCAAAGAAATCTTTTTCATTCTTTGAATCATTAGAAAAATCATAAGAAATAACAGCGTCACTTTTAGGAACAATAGTTTCACCATTATTAAAAACATAATCAGATAAAACTTTTATGTCGTTAGATTCTTCTCCACTTAATTTATCAATCGCTTCTTTATCACCAACAAATACAAACTTCTCCTTAGCTCTAGTTACAGCAACATTAATTAGTTCATGATTATTCTTAATCCAGTCCATTGTTTTTTGTGCTGTTCTTGTTGATAAAGCAGCTGACATAATAATGACTGATTTTTCTGAGCCTTGAAGGGTGTGAATTGTACCGGCCTTAACATCAGTAACGCCAATTTTGGTTAAATATTCATTAATTAACTCTGCTTGTTTAACAAAAGGCGTAATAATTCCAACATCTTTATATCCGTTTTCTTTTATAATTTTAGCTATTTGAAAAGCTTCTTCTTTATAAGAATTTTTTGCTCCAGGATTAAATGTATTTTTAACGTTATAATAAATTAAATCACCCGGATTGTTATTTAATAATTTCAATTGTTCTTCATAGAATCTTTGATTAACGAAATTAGCAATTTTATTTCCACATCTATAATGATAACTTAAAAGAATATTTTTAGAATTTCTATCTTTTCTTAGCATTGTTGAAAGAATTGAATTATGAATATAATCATATTCTTTATTAATACCAAATTGTTCTACTAAATCATCATTAACATTTTCTTCAATTACTGTAACTGGTTGAAGTTGGTTTGTATCACCAACTAAAAGTAAATTGCTTCCTCTAACTATAGGAATTAATGATGTTGCAACATTACATTGACCAGATTCATCCATAATCACTAAATCAAATTGTGGTTTTGGTGAGCCCAATCTTGAGCTTGATAAATTCGTGCAAATAACAAGAGGAAAAACATTAAGTAAACGATTTAAATTTTTGTCATCTTTTATCCGTTTTGCTAATTTAAAAGCAGCATCTTCTAAATCATCAAGAACTATAATTTCTCTTAATTCTCCATATGAATCATTTAAAAGTTTCTTTAATTTAGATAAAGAAGAATAATATACATAATTTTGAAAATTACTATCTTCACTAGCTGAAATTGCATATTTTAAAACATCTTGATCATGAATAATACGAGAATTATTCAACTTATCTCTATAAATTTTTATTTGCTCATCAAGTTTTGTATTAATTTGAGTAATTGTTGTTAACTCTCTAATCTTTTGAAGCGTTTGAATTCTATCTGCTAAATCTATTTGTGATTCATATTCGATAAGTAATTCTTTAAGTTCTTTAAAACCAGATAATGATTTATTTTTACTCATTTGTGTAAGCGAATCATTTTCATGGCTTCTAGATCTTTTGCTAACAAATGATAATATCTCTTTTAATTTCTTAATCGTTTCAACCATTTCTTGATGATTTCCAAGTCTAATCATTGGAAAATACACTTTTTCTTCTTCGCTACTATATGGCTTTCTAATCTTTAAGAATCCATCCATTTTATTAAAGATATCAGTAACTGGATGATTGTTATTTGAACACACTAAAACTGTTTTATCATTAGCATAAGCCGATAAAAGTACATTAAAAATTGTTTCAGTTTTTCCAGTTCCTGGGGGTCCTTTAACATAAGTTATATGGTTGACCATGGAATTATAAACAATACGCATTTGATCAATATTAATCTTATTTCTATTATAAACGACTATATTGACTTCTTTATTCGTTCCACTTTTACTTTTATTTCTACCAAAGAAAGCTTTTATTGGAAAAGACAGTGTACCTGATTTATCCATTTCATTAATTGATTCAAAAGCTTCATCGACTCCTTTAGTTGTTCTTCTCATTAAAAGGAAGATTGTTGGACGCGTATTTACTATCTCATTATTATGAAAATTCTCTTTTATAGCCTCTATATATTCTGCTTCATTTTTATCAAAATTAGCGCAGAACTCCTCTGAACTCATGTCTAAGTACATTCCTAAAGTAACTTTCTTTTCAGCCGTTACTAAAAATGATTTATTGATAGAACTCTTGTCACTCATCTTTAAGATTTTGTTTTTTAGATCTAAGCTTAGTCTTCTAAAAGCTACAACATATTGTTTATCGTTTAAATCAATTGAGAATTTGTTAATCGCTAAAGTTAAATAACGGCTATTCTCTTCAAGTTCGGCTTGTGATTTTTTAAATATTCTATCTAAAAGAATTTTGAATTGTTTGTCATCTAATTGATATTCGCCAAATTGGTTTAAAGTATGAATATCAATTCCATCAATCATTATGATTTCTTTTAAAAATGGATCAGTATCTAAACGATAGCATTCGGATAAGTATCTTAAAATATTATTATCAAAATTAACTACTTCTAAAAATTCATTAACCCTTTTATCTTTTGTAACTTTAACTAGCAGTTCTTTAGGCGTGTCATAGTAACTTTGTTCTATTATTATTGCATTTTTAATCCCTTCAACATAAATAAAGGTATCTTTATTATCATTGCGAACAACTTTAGTGCTTAAATACGGATTAAAAATATCACAAACAATAATTCCTTTATTAATATTTATATCTTTAATTCCAATAAAATAATCAGTTGTTATGCCTTGTTTATTTAGATAAGAAATAGCCAACCATTGGCCGTGAATAATTGCTTGGTATATTGAATTTTTAATCGATAACTTCATTTAATCATTGTGCAATTTTCTTCTTAAAAAGTTTTATGCCTCTTGGTTATACCATAAATAGCAATTTAACCTATTTTTAGTTTACTATCGAGTTCCGTTTTTTTAAAAAAAATATCATAAGATTTTATTCATCTAATGAATTTTCATTTAATAAAAAATCAATAATTCCAATAGTTGTTATTCCTTTTTCATCATGTCTTATTGGACCTGATTGTCTTACAACAATTATTTTCTTAAATGAATCATTAATTAATGATAATGATTTACTTTCTTGAAGATATTTTTCTTCGCTAGGAATATCGTAAGCTGATTGAATGTAATAAATTTTGCTTCCTTTTCTTACAACAAAATCAGTTTCGTAAATATTTCTTTTAGTTTTGTTGTTTTCTTTTGTGTAAAAATCTAGAACACCTACTTCAACACTATATCCTCTATAAATCAATTCGTTGTAAATAATATTTTCCATCACGTGACCTTTATCCATATGAAGAAAATTTAATCTGGAATTTCTTATTCCTAAATCAGAATAATAATATTTATATAACGCTCCAATCTTTTTTCTTCCTCTTATGTCATATCGATTTACTCTAGTTAATAGATAAGCATCTTCTAAATCTTCTAGGTAATTGTCGATCTTTTGATTATTAATATCAATTTTTGCTTCTGATTTAAATGTATTTGCAATCGTATTTGAATTAATTAAACTACCAATATTAGATGCCATAACTCCAGTTAAGATATCTAATTCACTTAAATTCTTATATTTATGTCGCTCCATAACATCTTTTGAATAGGTTAATTTATAAAGATTATAAAGATATTCTTCTTTTTCGCTTGCTTCATTTAAAAATAAAGTTCTAGGCATTCCTCCATGAAGTGAATATTCTTCATAAGCTTCTTCTTTATCCCCTTTTTGTGCTTCAAAAAATTCACTAAAAGATAAAGGAAGAACATGAATTTCATCTCCTCTATCTCTAAAATCTGTAACAATATCTTTACTCAAGAATCGTGAATTACTTCCAGTTATATATAAATCAACATTTGGGATTTGCATTAAACCTAATACAACATTTACATAGGTTAATTTATCTTCATCTTCTTTCTTTGCTTTGATTATTTTTCCTTCAGTGAAAATTGGATTTTTAATATCAAAAACATTTTGAATTTCATCAATAACAATATAATAGCGTTTATCGTCAATTATTAAATTTCTAATATATTTATCTAACTCGATTGGATTATATAATTTTATATTTTGAAAATCATCAAGTGAAATAACGATAAAATGTTTATCATCAATGCCATGCTCAAAACAATATTTTTTAAATATTTCTTTAAGCAAAAAAGATTTACCACACCTTCTAATTCCTGTGATAATTTTAACTCGGCCATTATCTTTATATTTAATTAATTTATTTAAATACCTATTACGTTGAATCATCATATTGTCACCTTTTTTGTGTATATACACAATTTTTTATAATTGAATTATAACATATATCGGCTTCTTATCAATAAATTTTGTGTATATACACAATTTTTTATAGTTCAACCTATTTTTAATTAATGGAATCGTCTTTCCATCTCCTTTTTATTTCTTTTAAGTTCTCGTGGCGTCGCAACGTATTTTACTAAAGTATCAAATGCTTTATTGGCATCAGAAATTGATAGTTCATCGTCCAAATGTTTGTAATATTTAATGAATTCATCAATTGTAAACGAATAATTAGAATCAATAATTGAACCTATTTCTAAAGTAGGGAAAATGACAACATTATGAATGTTGAATTCATTTTTTAACTTTCTAGTTAAAACAACTACGTGTCTTTGATTTTGTATTACTGGATTTCTATGGTTTTTATTTTGAACTCTAGGGTCATCATATTCTTGATGCCAATATGTATCATCATCATTTCCTTTAATTCGACCTACCCAGTTCTTAACTTCAATACAAAAGATACCTTTTCTTGTAATTAAAACTGAATCAATTTCTGTGTTATAACCATTTTTAAGTGAGATTAAAACATTTGCTAATAAATATTCATCTTCTTTTAAAAGTCTTCTTAAATAATAATTAACACACTTTTCACCTTCGATTCCTGCTTTGTCTTCATTATTTAAAAAGAACGAAATCTTTTTGTCTCCACCTACTTGAGTTCCTAAATGTTTATTTTCTTTTTTATTTTTATAGTTATGAACAAGTACATAAACGACAATATAAAATAATATTAATATTGCTAATACAATTAAAAAGATCCACCGCATAACTATTCAATTATTTATTAAGTATGTAGAAAGCAGAATAATATGGAGCAGTAATTATATTTTGAACTACGCTAATATTTTGAGCAGTTAATTTTAGCAAATTGCTAACATTATATTTTGTGTCATCCAAAATAGTTCTAGCAGATTTTGTATTTCCACTTTTTGCCTTAACTTCAACTAAATATGCTTTTGAGTAAATATTAGAAATAAAATCAATTTTTAAGCCACTAGTTTTACTAAAATAATATAATGGTTTACCAAGCTTGTGTAAGGTTTCTGCAATTAAGTTTTCGTATATCATTCCTTTTCCGATTCCTAAATCATTTGAAAGTATTTTAAATTGAATATTTTCACCTAGCATAGCTACTAAAAGACCAATATCAGACACATAAATCTTAAATTGATCTTTAATGCAAAAGAAATCTTGTGGTTCTTCTATTGTTGAAAGGTTATAGCAAATATCAATAAGTCCATAATTTTTAAGCCACTTTATTGCACTTTCATGAGTTCTCGATTTAGCTTTTTTATCGATAGCAGAATATTGAAATTTTTTATTTTCCTTCGCTAATTGTTTTGGAATAGAATCAAAAACATCTAAGATTTTGGTCTTTTCTAGATCATTAGTTTCAATTTCGTTGTTGTCGTTGATATGTGTACCAAAATCAGATTTGTAATCACTTATTAACCTATTTTGCACCTTTTTAACTTCGCTTAAATCGTTTGTTTCAATAAACTTTTTTACTACTTCAGGCATTCCACCAACACATATGTATTTACGGATTAAATCTAAAAATTTTTCATGCAAAAATGTAGGAAATGGTTTTTTCTCATCAATGCAATATTTTAATTTATCAATAATATTTTTATCGATATTAAGTGCCCATAAGAATTCCTCAAAATCCATTGGAAACATTTCAATTTGTTCTTCAGAGGCAACCGCTATTCCACGGCTTTGACTTTTACTGATTCTATATCCTTCAATTCCAAGTAAAGACGCTGTGCAAATCACGTCAAATCTACCATCTTCCTTAAAATATTTAAGTGAAGATCTTGCATTAGGACAATCTTGAAGTTCATCAAAAACTAATAACGTCTTATACGGAACCATCTTTGAATCTTTAATTATATGGTTTTCCTTAGGGAGCGAAGATATAGCAAGAACAATGTTATCAATATCAAAATCCTCATCGAAAATACTATGTATGCTAGATTGTTTTCTAAAATCTAAAATAAAAGCGTTTTCATAGTTTGTTTTTGCAAATTCCTTAACTATATATGTTTTTCCTATTTGTCGAAGACCTTTTATAACTAAAGGAACCTTGTTCGTATTGTTTTTCCAGTTAACTAAATAATCAGTAATTTTTCTTTTAAGCATTGGTTTTAGCCTCGTTATTATTTTATCATTTAATGCACTTTTTTAAAGGGAGTTTAGTTCATCTATGCACTTTTTTCAAGGGAGTTTTTATACAATAGTGCACTTTTTTCAAGGGAGTTTTTGATTATTGGAAATATAAAAAATAAGAACTTATTTAATTTATGGAACCCTAAATATAATATTTTTGATTTTTACTATTAGGTTTATCAGGTATAGTTCTTTTAACTAATCCATTTTCAATTGCAGGATTTAAATAAGATCCTCTTAAGGTTTCCTTTGATTTTATTCCTAAACGTTTCATTATTTCGTTGGCCGATAAAGGAACGCCTTTTTTCATAACTTTTAGCAATTTATTAACTTGTTCTGAGACATTCTTAGTTTCTTGATTTGTATCTTTTAATACTTCATCCATTGTTTTATCAATCATCTTTTTTCATTATTAAAGATTATAAATAGCACTCGGCCTTTATGCGTTTAGATCAGTTTTCAGTTTCCCCATCGACCACTTTTAGGTAATAACCTCCGGTTTTCCTAGAACCTCTCAATTCGATATATTTTCTAAGTTCTCTCTTTATGGAGTTTCTAACCATGTCGAGTGTTATTGTCTTATCTTCAGAAGAGATAATTTCGTGAATTCCATCAGCTTTTATTCCTGGATTTCCATTTACTGTTTTTAGGATGGAAAGTCCCAAATCGGTTATTTGGTCATTTATTTGGTCATTTATTTGGTCATTTATTTGGTCATTTATTTTGTCAGAGTAATTTAGGTTCGGCAGATACACAATGAAAAAGTTTTCACTGTCGTAGAACTCAGGTTCCTTTCTAGTGCCCCTATAAGCATTTAAAGTCCTAACAATGCCTGTACCATAATTTTCAATCAACCCAAGTTTATCAAGTAGATGAACTAGTCTCTCGTTCCTATAAGTCTGCACGCCCTTTAACACATCTTCAAGCGTTGTTTTATATAATCCTCCAGGACTTGTAATCTTAGCCTTGTCCCTATAAAACTCAATTTTAATGTTTGAACGTATAAAATAATTAGTATGGCAAAAAGCATTTAGAACAATCTCACGCAAAGAATTCCCGGGATATGATGATGTCTCAATTCTCTTCCATGTAACCCTATCGATAACCGCAGATACATCATTAATCCTCTCGACCTGCTCTTGAGTATTCAAAAGGGCCTTTAGTAAGGAACCCTCGAATGTTCTCTTGATTTTGAAATTCATTTGATCATCATATTCAGCTACCTTCACACACACAGGCGATTCGTCCGAAAGAAGCAAACCGAGATTGGTATATAAACCAGAGGTTTTTCTTAAGCCTAAGGTGACCATCTGTTTGTCAGTCAAAGAAATGTCGTGTTCATCACAAAACTTGTTTAAGAAACGAAATGTTAAATCCTGATTCTCACTAATGTCACTTTCGTAATCATAGGCTTTAGAATCCATAATCATCTTTAGTATCTCGTCCTCATTACATTTTCGAATGGATGTTCCGACCCTTTTGTAAACACCACTTGGCTTTGGCCCCTTGTCTTTCAGATAATATGGTTTGTTGTTGCCTTCGATAACATCAATCTCAAGCACACCATTTTCATTGAAATCGAAGGTCACGTGATTGGATGGGAGAGGATAAAAAGCATCTTGGAGCCACGAGGCTAGTTTCAAAGAAAGAGTGTCCCTGTCCTCTTCAATGAAGGATTGACTGATTGTTCCGTCATCATTCACACCAACATAAATTTTTCCACCTCTTGTATTCAAAAAGGCAATAATCTCGTTCTTCACCTCATCAGTCAATTTGCTTTTCAATTCAACGACACTAGATTCACAATACATAGGCGTTGCCCTCCTTTTATTTAGTCCCTTATTTATAAAATTTTATTTAAATTGACTAAATATTTCAATTCTTATTTTAAAAACGTTGCCATTTCATCATTATGCCTTTACTTGTATTCAATTTTTTCTATGCTGAACATGTCTTTTCCATATTTAGAAAATTTATAAAGACTAAATGGTGCGTTATTAAGTTTTGCAATTTCAAGTTGATAATTATTAAAACTTGGTGCAATAAATAATACTCTAGTAGATTCCCAATCAATATCATTAGGTTTAAGAACAATGTTTTTTGATTCTTCTAAGAAATAAGTAAACTCAGCCTTTCTATCTAATAGAGTTTTTAAATATGCAACACCTTGATCAACCAAACTTCTTTTTTCAACATTTTTATATTCTAAAATGTAAAATATTTTATTTTCTTTATCAAAAGCTAAACTGTCAAAAAAGAAACCATTGGCTGAGTATTGAGATTTAAGAAATGTTAATCCTAAATCAGGAAAAATATCTTCAATATTGTTTTCAATAAGAGTCTGAATATCTTTTTCAAGTTCAAAATGAGACTCATCAATTGGTAAAACTTTCTTATTTACAATTTTAAATAGCATTCTCTCGAGCTCCTTTAAATTATTCAATGATTAATAAATCCATATTTAAAATTATATATTAATTAACATCCTTTTTTAATAAGGATAAAGAGTTTCATGTCTTCAATTTTCATCTTTATATATTCAAATTTTTTAACTGACTTCTACACTTTTCCTATAAAAATAACCATTAAAAATTACACTTTTCCTATAAATTTAATGGTCAAAAAATAGACTTTTCCGATTATAAATCATTTTTTAAACAAAATTATTTGAATCTTCAAGATAATCTTTATCTATTGAAATTGTGTTAAAAAATTCTTTCAACAATTGTTTAAATTTTTCATTACTTTCAGAAATGTTTCTTTTTTTAATAAGTGCTTTTAAAGATGGGATAATAATTGCTTCAATATTTAATTTAGCATTCTCACATTTATATTTAATATCATCTAATAAATTAGACATAAGTTTTCTTTGATGAACAATCTCTTCATCCGATAATGTTCTTACGTAATCCATATAAGCTTGCTTGCTTTCAAAATTAAAACAATTCATAGTTAAAACCTCGCTTTTTGTTTTAATTATTACAGGTATTTTGAGAAGTGAAATTTCATATTGAATTATGTACTTTGTTGTGTACAACAAATACGTTTTTGCTATGACCTTTATTGCATTTAATTGTGTTATTGAATTTTTAAGTTCTCTAATAATTTTAATTAATTCTTTTTCTTTTAGAGCACATATTTTCAAATCAATCGTTCTTTTTCAAGTAATAAATCGATGACATTAATATGTTTTACACCTTCTTGCTGATCTCTATATTTATCTAAAGTAATAATGAATCTAGGATACCCATTACGAATATTTTTAAATGGTCTAAATTCTCTTTCCTTAATTTTTTTAGTAGTTTCAGTATCAGGACCTTGAAGAGAATATGCTACTTGAATATAAGCATATTCTTGCTTTTCATTTCTAATAATAAAATCGCACTCTAAATTTCCAATTTTACCAGTACTTACTTGATAATTATTACTCACTAAATAAAGATAAACAATGTTTTCTATGGAAGGACCATAATTCAATTGATTATCGGTATTAGTAGAAAAATACAAAGACAAATCAGCTATGTAATATTTACTTTCCTTTTTTAAAGATTTTTTGCTTTTTAAATCAAATCTATTGCATTCATATATTATTTTTGCACTTTCAAGATAATTAACATAATTTCTAATAGTAGATGCTTTTGTTTTAAATCCATTTTTAACCAGTTCATCAGTAATGTTAGAAATAGCTATCGGCGATGAATAATTGTTTATAATAAAGTTTTGAACTCTTTCAAAAACTGCTAGATTCGATATTCTGTTTCTTGTTTTTACATCTTTTTTAAATATTTCCTTTACTATTTCTCTAGTATAAAATTGACGAGCTGATAAGTTGTCAAATTCTAACGATTTTGGGAAGCCTCCATTTAAAATATATTCATTGAATTCTTTCTCTATATCAGTTTCTACTTCTTTGTCTAAAAATTTCTTCATTTCAACATATTCTTTAAAATCTAAAGGAAATGTTTCAAATGTTAGGTATCTACCTGTCAACTTGGTTGATATTTCATCGCTCAAAAGATAGGAATTCGATCCTGTTAAAAAGACAGAATATCCTTCTTCTTGATATGACAATATGACAGATTCAAACCCTTTTACATTTTGTACTTCGTCAATAAAAAGATAATAAAAGCCATCATCTTTAATAAAAGATTCAATTCTTTCTTCAAGTTGTTTTGGCGTTTGAATGTTTTTAAATCCTCTTCTATCAAGTGGTAAATATATAATCCTATCAGCTGAAATTGAAGAATTAATTAGTTCAGAAATAATTGACTTAAGCAAAAAAGATTTTCCGCATCTTCTAATGCCAGTTATTACTTTAACAATATCACTATCATAAAATGGTCTTATTTTTTTTAAGTATTTTTCTCTTATATATATTCTTTCTTTCATAAGGGTCACCTTTTTAATATTATAGAGATAAAAGCCGTTTAAGGGTATCTTTTTTTGTTTTTTTATTTTTTTGTACCCGGAACAAGCGTTTTTCTCCATTTTTGTTAAAATACTTCTTAAGCATTTTAAATATTATTTAAGGGTTAAATTCATTCATAAATATTATGAAAAAGTATTTGTTGATCATGAGAAAATAAATTAAGCCAAATTTAGGAATTAATTAATGTCAAAATTGGCTTTGATTTTTTATACTTTTATTTCATAGAAAGGAATAAAAGTATATGAAAGTTCTATGTAGTTTAGCACTAGAAAAAATAGGACTTTTAAGATTATCAGCATCAAATCATTTTTACAATTCACCAAATATATATTAACTTCATATCTCTTCCGCTTAAAAAGATTTTAATATTACCTTTTAGAAATTTAAAATAACACTTTAAGAGATATTTAGAAGAAATTTTTAAGCGTTAAAAATGGTCCTTCTAATTTTTATTAAAAAAATAGTTAGGCCAAATTCAAAATATCATTTGCATATTCATTATCATCAATTCTTAAAATCGTTCCATCCTTTGGAGCATATGCAAAAGGATTAATTCCTCCATACCAAATAATTCTTTTATCAATAATAACGGCATTGAGTTGAGTATGTATTTTAGTAACATTTTCATTCACTTCTAATTCACAATCAGTAACTATTTTGATGTTTTTATTTAATTCAATTAACCTTTCTAAAACATTTTTATTAAAATAATTAAACATAAATGTCACTTCATTAGCGTTTTTGATATCGCTTTCTAACTGCTTTCTATAGTTATTATAAGTAAAGATAAAATCAACTTTTTCTGCATTTTGTTCTATTAAAAATTCTTCTTTTTTATATTCTTTAAGCCTATGTTGAAATTGATTAGCAAATTTTCTGCATTTAATATCGACATAATCATAAACAATTACTTTGTTTTTACCTTCAAATTCTCTTTGTATCCTACCAACATATTGAGATAAAAGTCCTTTCCATTTAAAAGGCATAGTTAGAAAAAGTGTATCTAGGGAAGGCAAGTCAAATCCTTCGCCAAGATATTTTCCAGTTGAAATTATTATAAAGCCATTTTCAGCTTCCTTAATCTTTTCTGAAAAAATCTTTTTATCTTTTGATTTTGAAGTGCCATTTATTTTAAATGCATTGATTCCTCGTTTTTTTAACAATTGATATAGCAATTCAATATGTTCATTTCTTTCCGTTAAAATTAAGATATTTTTCTTGTTTTGATATTCTTTTATTACATCTTGAACGATAAGTTCATTTCTTTCTTTATTTAAATAGAGTTCTTTGCATAAATCAGAATAAGATAATAAATCATATTCTTCCTTGTTTTTAAACGCTGTTAGTCGAGGTTTTAAAATCTTATCAAAGCTAGTTTCGCACTTATCTAAAATTACTCTCACCGGTCCAACACATTTAAAAATTATCTTTTCAAGATGATCTGAACGATGAGGAGTTGCTGCAAATCCATATATATGTCGCGCATTAAAACGTCTAATTACACTTTCATATGTTGCACTTGCAATATGATGAATCTCATCGCCAATTATAGTGTCATATTTATCATATATTGAGTCATCTTCGCTAAGTGATTTAATTGAAGCTATATCAATAATTCCAGTGAGTTTTTTCTTTAAACCATAATATAATCCGGGTTCAAAGTGCATAAATTCTTCTATTCTTTCTTTCCGTTGCTCGAGAAGTTTGACCTTTTCAACAAGAATAAGTGTAGGCTTATGAATATAATTAATAACACTCATGCCCATAATAGTTTTCCCACTGCCAGTTTCGGCCACGAGTAAACCATAATTATATTTAAGTAATTCATCTACCGCTTCCTGCTGATTATTTCTTAGTGTCGCTACAAACGAAACATCGATATTATGCAAGTTTGTTCTTTTATCATTCACTTCATATGAGGCATTAGTCTGATTTAGAAGGTAAATTAAGTCATCATAACAATATCTTGGAAGAGACAAAAAAGTTTTATCCTCTTTGTATAATTCAATTACTCTATTTATGCCATAAGTTGACATTCTCTTAGCTTGTTTTTCGTAAAATTCAGGGTTATAAATCACCGCTAGTCTTTTAATTGTGGATATTGCTTTATTAGAGAGAAATTGTTTATCAATAAAGACATCATTCTTTAAAATAATTTCTACCTTGCCTAAAAAGTCTGATTTCATTAAATTTATTTTTTTGATGTTTTTAGTATCTAATTCTAGGTTTGATTCATTAATTTTCAAATCTCTAAAAAGCAATTCTAACTCCAATTCAGATATTTTCTTGGTATTTTCTATTGTTTGAATTTGATTGCTATAAACATTAAAATTTTCATCAACAAACATTGTGGTTTTTTTATTTCGAACACATTCTCCTTGAAGTGGAAGGGCAATACAATTTCCATATCCGTTTTCATCAACAAAATCTTGGGATGGGAAAAATCTATCATAAGATTTAAATGAAATTGCTTTATTATTAAGCATCGCCTTGGTTAAAAGGTAATCTCCTAATAATCGTGCGTTTTTTACAATTGTCTTCTCTTTGAAAAAGATCCAAACATGAGCACCATCTCCTGATTGAGAAATCTCAATAAGTGCATCTATTCCAATATTATTGCATTCTTTTTTGTACGCTAGAGATGCTTCTTTAAATGATTCATCATCAAAATCTATAACTAAAAAATAACAATATTTTTGTTCTACAATAGGATATATTCCAATAGATTTTTTACCTTGTAGATGAATCAAATAAGCTTCCTCGTTTAACTTTTTAAAAACTTCATTAGGACAACCTTTACATTGCTTATATTTTTGATAATTACAAAGCGAAGAGAAACGATTGCTACATGCTTTAGCGTATCCTTTCTTTCCGTCCTTTTGAACATACTTTTCAGCATAAGCATCTTCTCTTCCTTTAAAATAGGACATATAAACTCTTATTTTTTCTGCTGTTGAATATTCTTTATTATTAAAAACTTCATACGAAATCTTATGTTTATTTAATAGTTCTTTTAATCGCTTATTTTCTTCTTTTAATTTTTCTATTTCTAATAATAATTTTTCTGTTTCCATACAGCTTAATTTTAAATTATAAGTTTCTAAAAGAACATAATCATATAAATAGGAAGGTAGATAATGTTGTTTTCTTCAAATATTTTGCGTTCATTAGATAAAACAAATCCTTTTTTAACATTGTAGTCTTTATTTAATATGAATTTATTTATTGCGCTATGAATCGTATAATCTTTGCCTGATTTGATTTCAAGTGGTAAGACAGATAAATTATCATAATCATCAATCAAGAAATCCACTTCACCATTTGTTTTATTATCATAATAAAATAATTTATGTCCATGTGCTTTAAGTTCACAAGCAACAACAGATTCATAAACTGAACCTAAATTAACGCTTTTTTTATCATCAAGTACTGCTCGAATATTATTTTTATATAGAATATTTGTTAAGATTCCAACATCATTAAGATAAAGTTTTAATAGATTTTTTCCACTAGATTCAATTAAAGGAAAAGTTGGTCTAGATAAAGCTTTTACCTCTAAAGCAATTCCTGAATTAATTAAATAATCGAATTCATCAATATAATTTGAATATCTTTTTCCTTTAATATTTTCTATATCTTGAACAATCATTCTCTTCTTTTTATTTTCTAAAGTCGAAGGGATTAAATCATAAATTCGTTTAATTTTTAATTTATGTTCTTTATCGTATTTACTAGCGTCTTCTCCATAATATTCATGAATGTCATTTTGTATTTTTCTTACTTCAACTATGTTTTTACTTTCTAAATATTTATTTACTGCATCTGGAAGACCACCAATTAAGAGATATTTTTTAAATAAATCTAACAATTTTTCGTGAGTTACTTCTTCAAGACTTTCTAATTTCTCGAACTTATTTCTTAAAGAATTAATAGCATATTCATTAAATCCGTTTGCTAGTAAAAATTCTTCAAAATCAAGTGGATACATATGCACTACATCAATGCTTCCAATAGGAATTGATGTTGTTTTTGATAAAGTTAGCCCCAATAAAGATCCACTGCAAATATAGGTAAATCTATCATCTTGTTTCAAAAATTTAAGCATTGTTAAAAATTGAGGATATTCTTGAATTTCATCGATAAATACTAATGTGTTATTTTTGTCTTTCATTTTATCGCCAGCGACCATACTTAGCTGAAGATAAAAATCTTCTTTATTATTAACTTTTTTAAATAATTGATCACCAAGCGAATCTTCAACAAAATTGAGTTCAATAAAATTAGGAAATTTTTCTTTTAAAAATTCACTACCTACATATCTAATAATAAAAGATTTTCCAATTTGTCTTGCACCATCGATTATTAAAATTTTATTTGATTCGCTAGATAAATAATCAACAATTGTTTTTTCAATTTTTCTTTTTAACATACTTAAATTACCTTTTTGTAGCTAAATTTTACACTTTTCCTATAAAAATGACCATTAAAAATTACACTTTTCCTATAAATTTAATGGTCAAAAAATACACTTTTCCGATTATGAATCATTTTTAAAACCAATTTTTTCTAATTGATTTTCTAATTATACGATAATAATCGTAAATTTTATTACTTAACGATATTAATAAACTTTTTGGCTATATTTTGTTTAAAAGGGACAAACGACATACTCACATATTTCTATAGTTAAGATTTATGCTTTAAACACATTGAAACCCAGTGAAATCATCTTGCTGATGGCTGGGCCTAGCCAAAAGAAGAAATATACTTATGATTATCGTTTTGTGTTGATACTTAGTTTGTATCACTTTTTTAATTATTGGTGTTACAAACACATCATAAATTTGCCATAATATCAAAATACACTTTGATTCCTTTTTTAAAAAGAAGACTGGTCATTTTTAATACGAAGTTTACCTATGGTTTAAGGCATCCTAACGGAATAGTATAAACGCCATTTTTGTCTTTCAAAGCAACATTTTGTGCTGTAATTATCATAAGGAATGCAGGTTTTGGATGTTCTTTTTCATTAATATCTGCTGCTAACTCAACAAGTTTTTTTGAAGCTTGTTTTATTTGCTCATTGTCACTCAGTTTAACTTCAACTAAAGCCCATGATCCATCAGCAAATGAAATAACTGCATCAGCTTCTCTATCGGCTTTATCACGATAATGATAAATTTCTGCCCCTATTGAATCGCAATAAATACGCAAATCTCTGATTGCTAACGATTCAAATAAAAGCCCAAACGTTTTCATATCAGAAAACATACTTTCGTGTGTTATTCCTAATGCAGCTGTTGCGATTGATGGGTCGACAAAGTGTCTAGTATTTTTCTCTCTAATCGCGGTCTTGCTTCTTAAGTTAGGGTTCCAAGCTTCAAGCTCTTCGACAACATATAAACGTTGCAAAGCAAGAAGGTATTTTACAAATGTATCTTTATCAATGTCATCACCATTTTCTCTTAAATCAGCCTTTATTGACTCATTTGAAACTTCCGTTGATATATTCCTAGAATATGATTTTAATAGCTTTTTTGCTCTTTTTACATCTTTTTTAATTGGTATATCCTTTAAAGAAAACAAGTCTTCATTTACGAGGCCATCATAAAATGTTTTCGCTTGTTGTAGCGCAACATCAATGTCTTTATCAATTGCTAAAGGCCATCCGCCTCTACATATTAGAAATGAATAATCATAAATAGTTTTATCACATATAGTAGGCTTAAAAATATTAGCTTTTAGGTCCATTATTGATACACTACCGTTGCTATCACCACTTTCAAATAACGACATTGGTCTCATCATTCTCTTTATGATTCTGCCTGTGCCTGTATGTTTTTCATTTTCTTCACCTGCGAGTGAATTTAAAGCGGTGTTATCTGTTACACTTCCAGTTAAAATATATTGTCCAAAACCACCATTCTCATCTACACATTCCTTTACCGAATTCCAAATGAAAGAAATGACTTGCCACTCATCTATCAATATTGGTTTCTCTCCACTATTTAGCAAAACTTCAGGTGCATTTTTAGCAAGTTCAACATATTGATCTCTTTCCTTCTTTTTCATTAAATCAATAACGGTTTTCGCGTGTCTTTTTGCGGTTCTTGATTTGCCACACCATTTTGGTCCAACAACTTGTATGGCTCCAACTGTCTTTAAATAAAATTCAAGTTCCTTGTCAAAGAGTCTTTCGATATATTCTTTTTCCATACATATTTACCTCAATAATAAGTATATATTTTATAAACATAAACCGCAAGTTTGGCACGAAATAAACCGCAAGTTTGGCACGAAATAAACCGCAAGTTTGGCGTTAGATATTTTAGTTAGATTTTGTTTAAAAAGGACAAACGACGTCCTCACATATTTCTATAAATTAGCTTTATACTTTAAGCACATTGGAACCCAGTGAAGTCATCTTGCTGATGGCTGGGGCCTAGCCAAAAGAGGAAGCGTGTATGGGATACTGTATATGCATTACAAGACCAGAAATGGTTTACGGGATTAAAATACCGCTATGGTTAGTGGCGCAATATGCTCTTCGATGTAAACAACCATTCGGACAGGCACGACAAGAGGCTCTGTAGAAATACATCCCACGTAAAGATATTAGCCTAGGAAACTAATATCTTCGTTCCTAAAGGAAGTGTGTGACTTGATGATAAGAAATTATCTATAACTGTCTTAGTGGGTTCTTGTAGGGGAATGTCGAGGCTTTACGTAATGACGTATGTAGCAAAGTTTTATGCTGAAGCTCCCTGAAGGTTGAAGGATAATTTTAATTCCTTCCTAGGTTCGGTTAGAAATAACCCATTTCAGAAGTATTAGGTTCGCTACCTTTTACTCAGCCTGACGTGCTAGTGTGTGAATAACAAATTAGAGTAAATATTGTATGATGAAAATCGCCAGTGTCTTTTTTATTAAAGGCAATAAATTATGAAAATAGCTGCAATTTGCAGCCTTTTTTATATTTATTTCATTATTATTCGATATTTAATGCTATGTAAATGGTTTATCAAAATGTTTATTTTTAATGAGAATATAAAACATCCTCCGTCGAGGATGTCAAGTGCAGATACTCCGAAAGCATCTGCAAAAGCATTAACAACGTCAATGCTTTTCGTTCCATCGTTTTCGATACGTCGTAAGTTTCTTACGCTATATCCAACAATGTCGGCTAAGTGCTCCTGCGTCCAGTTTTTACTTAACCTAAGGTCCCTAATTGTTTTTCCAATTAAGTGCGAATCAATTCTTTTGCTCATAACTACCTCCTAAATATATACATGAAATCAAACTTTCATTAACACGACTCGCGGCAGTCTAATATTTATGAGCAAAATTATTATAGCAACTTTGTTTCTATTTTCTATTAAGAATGGAAAATTACTTCTTTTTCTTCTTGTTTTAATCTAATTTTTATATCTACAATTTTTCCAATGTTGTGTCTTCGCGATGTATTTATAATCCAATGAGAAAGAAAATAATATTCAATACTAGGATCATCAAAAATAAAAGCGTTTGAACTTAGATAATTTTCATCGTCAGTTCCATCATTATAAATAATGTCTAAAGATATTTCTCTGAGTTTGGATTTAATATTAATTTTAAGTTCATCATCAAATTCATTTTTACCAGAATAATTAATATTACCTTTTATTGATTTAATTGCATTTTCAATAGAATAATCTAAATCTCTTATAATTAAGGATCTGAAAAGCATTTTCATTCTTGTTTCAGCAACGATTTCTTCATCTTTAATCGTGCCTTTATCATATTTATAAAAGAAAAATGAACCAGTTGAAAATGGTTCTCCTCCATCAGTATAAGCTTCATCATTAACTTCTATATGTTTAATAATTTCAGCCTTAAACATCGAAATAGCATCAGTAAATTTATCAAATTCATATTTATTTTCATCTACCATCAAAATCCATTTACCCATTTATTAGCCTCCAAAAACTTATTTAGTTAATCTAATTTTAAATGTATTTTTAGTTGTAAATCCATAAAAAATACTTCTTTATACACATCAAGCTAAAATTTTTGCAAGTCCTTGTAATAATATAACCTTATCCGCAAATATCTAATTTAAAATTTTATTTTTTACAATAATAATCTTACATTTTAAATATAGTTATAAAATAATTTCCTCTATATTCAATATATAAAACTTAAATTCATACACTTTTAAGATTTAATTGAATCAGGGTTATTCAAAAATTCCTTTAATCCCAAAATTAAAACGCCCTTTTCATCTTTCCACTTTATTATATTTTCTCTAACAATAATTACTTTTCTAAAGCTATCATCAATTCGTAATAAAGAGCGTTCCTCTTGTTCTCTTTTTTCTCGAGTATCAATATTTAAAGCTGATTGGATATAATATCTTTCATAGCCAAAATTGCAAACAAAGTCTACTTCAAGTTGCTTTTTAACATAATTTCCATTGTCGTTTTCCTCACTTATAGTTACTACACCGACATCAACGCTATATCCTCGATTAGCAAGCTCATTATAAATAATGTTTTCCATAATATTATTTTCTTCTTGCTGTTTAAATCCGGAACTTTTACAAAATAGCCTAATCTAAAAGCCATAAGATATTGAAAAATTGTCGATAACCATCGACTTTTTTTGTAAAAATAAAAAAGTCAAATTTTTTACATATATTTGTTGTGAGTTGTCGTGAGTTTGTGTACAATATAGAGGGGTAAATTATGATTTTAACCAGAATTCCAGTAAAGAAAAAAGATGATTTTTACCTAGTT
>UQXJ01000023.1 GCA_900545015.1 uncultured Mollicutes bacterium
TAAAAGATCCTAGAAATTCTGATTTTTGGTTAGATACAACTCAATCAAAAAAAGGAAAAGAAATTCTTGCAAAATTAGGTATATAGTATATAAAATTAGAAATTTTTATTCTACTTATTTTAAAACTAATTTTTCATGAAAATCTTAATGAAAATTTTTAAGCGTTTTAATTTATTTTTACTTTTTCAATTTTAGTGACAAATTTAGTGTTTTTAATGCCTTCTAAAATCTCATTTTCATCTTTATATGCATTAAGTGCACCTTTAATTTTACATGTTTTTTCTCCACATATAATCCCAAATTTTAAAGTATTAAGAAGCACATCATCAGAATAATTAAATTTGTTTTTACTTAGAGTATGAATTGCTCCAGCAAAAAAAGAATCACCACACCCAATTGTATCAATTGGTTTTATTTTATTTCCCTTAGCATAAAAGATTTTGTCTTGATACATACAAGCTGCACCTTTTGAACCTAAAGTTACGAAAAATATTTTGTTAAAAAACATCTTTCTTAATTTAATTAATCCATCTTTATAAGAAGCTGAAGAAGTTAAAAAATTAATTTCATCTTCAGAAAATTTTAAGATATCAATTAAGTTAAAATAGTGAAAATAAGTTTTAATTATTTCTTCATCAGTTTCATATAAATCTTTTCTTAGATTTATATCTAAAGAAATAATTTTTTTAGCTAAAAAGCATTTTATTAAAAATTTATCTAAATCATTTTGAATCTCAGTTTTAGAAAGCATAAGACTACCGATATGAACATAATCAAATTTATTTAAATCTATCTCATTGAGTCTATTAAAATTAATTTGATAGTCGCTTGTGTTGCATCTATAAAAAGAATAATCTCTTTCACCTTCTTTATTTTTAGCATTTATTGCTAGTGTTGTATTTACATCATTTTTAATATCTAAACATATGCTTAAATGTTTATCGCTAGGTACTTCATTAATAATATAATTTCCAAAAAAGTCATTTCCAACAGTACCAAAAAACGTAATATCCTCGCAAAATTTAGTTAAATTACTACTAAAATTAAAAGGAGCACCACCTAAAGAATAATAAAATGTGCCTGGTTTTTGTTCTATAAGATCAATTAATATTTCTCCGATTACTAATTTCATATTAAATAAAATCCTCTTTTTTAATTGCTTCTTGCTCAAGCTTTATATTTTCTTTTAGCATGTATTCAATCGTTTCTTTTATTTCTTCATTATCGCATTTGCTTATTAAATTCTCTAAAGTTTTCACATCATTTTTAGTTAAAAATTCACATGATTCTTCATACTTTTCTAATACATTTTTATTCATTAAATATAACGAAAAATCTATTCCAGTTTTATTTATTAAATTTAAATAAATCTTAAATCCACCAGCATCAATATCACCAAAATGGAACCACTTCATTTTCTTGAATTCATTAATTTTATTAATAATATTTTCTTTGTCTTTATTATGAAAACCAGAAAGATAAATTTTTAAATATTCATCATTAGAAAAATAATTGAATGTCGTTAAGTTTTCAATTGTAATAGCTTTTTCGTTTCCAATTGATAAAATTTCTATTTCTTTTATTTCTTTTGAATTTAACGAAAACTCAAAGTCTAAATCTCTAAGATTAATTATTTGATTATTAATTTTAAAAACGATGTCGCCTTTTATAAAAGTATATCTTTCATTTTTATATATATGATGTTCTTCAAGAATTTCCTCAAAAGTGGAATATTCTTCATCGCCAAATTTATTAAAAAGATTTACGAATTTATTTTGATTCTTTTCTAAATATTTAGAATTTCCAAATACCTTTTTAGAGAAATTTCTAAGTAAAATTTCTTCTTCATTTAATGATATTTCTTCTACACCTTTAATTAAATTAATCATTTCTTCCTTATCTTTAAAATAAGATGTAAAACTCATTTTCGAGGTTAATAATTCAAAATAAAACTTAATGATTTTGTTTGCTATTTCTGATTTTACTTTTATTTGGTAAAGAGAAAAAATCAATTCATGATAAGTCTCACTTAAATTTTTCCTACCTAAAAATATATAAACTTCTTTTATATGATCAATTCTTAAAGAAATTTCTTCTCGATTCTTTTCCTTTTTATAATTAATGAAACCTAAATCCACTAATTTTTTAATTAAATTGTTATATTCTGTTTCAAAAATATAAAAATCTGACTCATCAATAAAATTTAGTTCTTTGTCTTTTCCACGAACTAAAGAAATTTGAACATTTCTTTTGTTTGTTCCTTTAAAAACTAAACTATGTTCATATTTATCGATTAGACGATTTAAAATTTGATGCTCAATATAACTAGTTCCCATTAACGTTATCTAATTTAATAATAAATGCATTGTTTTCTTGTTTGACAATGCCTAAAGCAGTGTCACTATAGCTTAAAATTGTTGCTGCGCGTTGAGTTGGAACTGAAATAATAAGTTGAATCTTTAATTTACTATAGAATTTCATCATTGTTTCAATTCTTGATTCATCCATATTATTAAATGCTTCATCAAGGAACATTAAACAAATAGGAGAATTCTTCATACTGAATCTATTTTTTGCACAAAGTTGGTTAAATGATGCAGCAATAAATACATAAAATGGAGTTTGAGTTTCTCCGCCACTCTTTCCTTTTCCACCTTTTGAATAATATGAAATGTTATTATTTCTATCAGTAATTTTAATGTCGTAAGTCATAAAATTACGATAATCAATAAATTTAGCTAATTCTTTTTCAGTATCAGCTTCATTGTCAGCTGTTAATCTTTCAAAAAGTCTATCCATTAAATCTCTATGTTTATTAGTAAGTTCAGAACTAAATAATCCTGTACCTTCATAATCCTCATTAGAAACGAATAATTCATAATATTGTTTTAAAGTTTCATCTTTCGTTCCTTCAATTACGAATTCATAAGTTTCTTTATCTTGTCCAAACTTGTTTTCGTCTAACTTCAAGATATTATTAAGTTCTTTAATGTTGTCTTTTTCATTAATGATGTTGTCTCTAATTTTTAAAATGTAGTCATTTTTAAATGCACGGTCACATGTTTCTTGAGCATGCTTAGCATCATCTTCAAACTTAATAAGATCACGATCTTTAATTTCATTATACAAAGAAATAAATGTATTAACATTTTCAATGTCTGGTTTGTAATCACACTTATTATCCTTGTTATTAACAAAAGTTCTCATTTGATTAACGATTTCGTATTCAAGAACGCCAACATCAGTCTTAAATTTATTGATTTTATCAGTAATTTCCTTAACGGTTGAGTCTTCATATTTCTTTTTAAATTCTTGATAGAAACCACTTAAAACACTATTTGCTAAAACTTTTTCACTATCATTTAATAGGCCATTAATTCTATCAATTTCGTTTTCTTTAGTGATTCTTTGAGCATTGAAATTTATAGAAGAATTTTCAATTTCATTAAGTTCTTCACGAATTTCAGTAACTCGATTTGTCTTACTATCAATGAGTTCTTGTTGTTTAATTAAATCAGAATTTTTAAGCTTTTCAATTTCTTCAACACACACCTTTAAAGACTCATTATTTCTCAAAATACCTGCAAAAATGTCATCTTTTATATCAATTCTTGATAAATCAGTGTTTAAATAATTGATTGTTGACTTGATATCTCTACAATATGAAAGTGATTCATCAAGTTGTTCAATAAGAGAAATTTTTTCATCGATTTGTTTGTTTAATAAATCGATTTGCATTTCAATAGAACTTCTTCCAAGGTATGGTGAACGATACCATTTTGGATGAATCTTTCTAGCAACTTTTCCTTGATAAAGCATACAAGTTTTTGTAATTGAAATATCATAATTCTTTAATTCATCAACGTTATCAACGCAGTTCACATCGCGTAAAAGATAATATGCATATTTTCTAGCATCTTCAGTTAAGAAATTTAATTTGTTGAATAATGAATTTTCATTAATTTCATCTTCATTAACTTCATTTAATGCATTCACATTAACAAGACCAACGTTATAAAGATTGTTGCTTTCATCTTGTGATGCTTTTTCATAGATTCTTAAAGCTTCATCATAATATTTTCCATCAACAAATAAATTGAATTTTCTATTATTTAAGAATCCTTCAAGCGCATTTCTCCAGTTCTCATCATTAACTTCAACAAGGTCGGAAAATACTTTAACATCAATATTTAAATCATATTCTTCTTTGAAATGTCTAATAAGAATTTGTTTTAAATTTAAAATGTTATCTCCGTAATTCTTTAAACCTCTTTGAAGATTTTGAAGATTATTATATAAAGAATCATATTCAGCTTGTGCTTTTTTTCTATCATTTTCATATTCAGCTAAATCACGATCATTAGATTCTTTTACGCCATCAACTTTACTTTTGATTTGTTGAATTTCATCTTTAAATTTAATAAAGTTGGATTTGTAAAATGAAGATTTTAAAACATTAGAAACTTCAATCTTATCTAGCTTAATAGCAATTCCTTCAATTAAAGAAGAAATTTCATTTTTAGTTTTATTAAGTTTTTCGATTTCTAAATCATAAAAACGTTTCTTTTCTAATAAGTCTTTAAGAGTTTTATTGATTTCAGAGTTGTTTAAATCATTAATTTGTTTAAGAAGTTCCTCTTTTTCATTATTTAATTCATCTCTTTTTGTTTGATAAAGGTGAATTTGAGTATTTATCTTATTGACTTCATTTAATAAATTCTCTTTTTCTTTTTTAGTATTTTCGTAATTTCTTTCTAAATATAATGTATTAAAAAGTTCTAAATCTTTTTTAAGACCTTCATATTTAAGACCATCATCATAAATAGGTTCAAGAAAGCTTAATTTTCTCTTTTCAGAATCAATTAAATTTTTGATATCTCTATATTTTCTGACACTAGTCTTCATGCTATCTAAATTAAGATTTCTTTCAGGTAAAAGATAATCAAAAACAAATGAATTGATGTTTCCAATAGGTTTAAAAGCCAATGCTTTAGGAAGAAGTTCGAGATATTTCATTCTATTTTCGCCTTCAATTCCTAATGCACCTAATAATGAATTTTTGATTTCATTATTTGTTCCACTAAATTCACGGAATGTTGCTTCTAAATCTTTTTTATAATTTTCGTTTAATTCTTTTAATGTAACTGGTACTTTTTTGCCTTTTGCATCTTTTGAATAATATTCATCTTTAATAAAATCATTATTTATATGATAAAAATGTTTTTCAATTTTAGTTCCAACTCCAGAATAAATAACAGCACCAATAACTAAATATTTATTTGAAGAATCATCAAAAAATTCAAGTGCAACATGGGAAATAGTATCTCCGTTTCTTAAATAATTTTTATTTTCAAAGCCAAGTTTTCCTCTTACATAGCTTTCAAGAGTACGATCATTTCTTTCATTTGCTGCAGTATTAAATTTGCAACTTCCAGCAGAAATAACAAAATGAATAGCATCAATTAAAGTAGATTTTCCACTTCCGTTTCCACCACAAATTACAACATTATTTGAAACATCAATTGTAGAATCAGCATAAAGATGCCAATTAATTAATTTAATCTTCGTTAACTTCTTCATCTTTATTATCTCCTAAATATTTCTTAAGTAAATTTGATAAATTTTCAACATTTTCAATACTTACAACATATAAAATTGATGGATAAATGAAAATTCTTGTTTCTCCAGAAAAATCATTTCCAACTTTATAATTAACAATTTTCAATCTCTTTAATTCTTTTAATGCTTCTAAATATTCATTTGTAGACTTTTCATCTTTATAAATATTTGTTTTCTTAACAGCTTGTTTTAATTCATCAAAAGTAATTGAAACTAAATCTGTTAAACTAGCTTTTTTACTTGCTTTAAAATATTCAACTCTAAGTAAAAGTAGAACAACTGTGACAAACTTTGTTAAATGAATTCTATTTTTGTTATCTAAACTTTTGATATAAATAAGATTAATATCTTTATCATAAATAACTTCATAATCCATGATTGATAAATAATTATTTAATTCATCAATAGCGTCAATAGCTTTATAGTAATCGTCTTTATCTTCATCTTTTTCACGAATTAAAAATGATTCATTTAATAATCTATTAACAATTTTTGAGAAATTACTCTTTTTTGTGTCATTAAAAGTTTTGTACTTTTCTAAGAATAATTCTAATTCGCTAATCTTATCGCTCATCTTTTTTTCTCCTTATAACAAAGTTTTTCATCTTAAATTTACCAATAATTACATCTTCATCTAAATACTCAATTTCATATTTTGCTTCTTTATAAAATTGGTAAATTTGACCCAAAAACAGCTTAACTGCAAGGTTTTTGATGTTTTTATCAACGTCTGCTGCTTTAATTTCATTCTCTTTTTTCGTTAAAGAAAGCATAAATTTATTGATTGAAGGGAATAAATATTCTTCACTTTCTTTAATTTGCTTAAATAATTCTTTTTTAGTTTCTTCATCAAGTTTTTGAACAACTGTTTCAATTGGAGTTCCTTGAATTCTTTCATATTTTGCTCTTGGTTTATAGAATGATTCATTATCAAAAGTTGATACAGCATGTAAATCAAAGAAATCTTCAAATGAAGAAAAATCATTAATTTCATTAATTTGTTTTAATGATTCGTTAATAACTTCTTCAATATCACGACTTTCATTAATAATAAATTTAATTTTGTCTTCACTAACTTTTAAATAATTGTTATTTCTAACGTCAAGTTCTTCGATACGTTTATTAATATTTAAATAAAGATAATAAATAAAGCTTAGTTTGTTTTTAACATATTCATAATCTTTTTGTTCAAGTTCAGTTTTGTGTTTTGTGATTTTATAATCGCTCATTATTAAGTCTAAATAATGAGGTTCTAAATAAAGTGTCACAAGTTCAAGAATGCTTTTACTATATTTTCTTGGATGATCTCTTGTTTTTAAATTAGTAAAAAGTTTAATACCAACTTTATCGTTATATTCTTTGAACAAATTATCAACAATATCGTTAACGTTATAATTATCTTTATTTAAAAGTTCAGTTGTATAACGGCGAATATTAGAAGTCATCGAATATAAATTGTCGCTAAATTCTTTTGAATTTTTATAAGCTTGCTCAATTAAACTAATTGAATTATGTTTGTTCTTTTTATCATCAAAATCGATATTTTTTAAATCTTGATATGTATTAAAAACATAACCTACGAATTCATTTCCCTCGTCATCATTTAATAATTCTGATAATGATTCAAGAATCTTAATTGCACTACTTGTTAAATTAGTTTCAATCTCTAAATCCTTATTATATCCATCTTCTAACCAACCCATTTTCTTAAATTGGTTGTATTTAAATAAAAGGATATCTCTTTTTGATTTATTTACTATGCTTTGTTCATCTTCATCGTCGATTTCTTTAAATCTTCTAACATCAATTGTTTGTTCTAAATAACCAATAACTTCTTCTTTTAAAACAGCAGTTCCACCATTTTCACCACAAAAAAAATCATAAAGACTATTTAATAAAACATAATTAAATTCTCTATCTTTTGATGATAAGACCTTAAATGTATCATAATGAATTTTATTAAAAATATTTTCCACGTATGTTATTTTATCATATATTAGTTTCATTAAAAATGAACATTATGTCTATTAAGCGATATAAAAAGGCTATTTTTAAGATTAATAAATAGCCTTAATTTATAAATATTATTTTAATTCAAATGTAATTGTGACTGGTTGATGATCACCATATGTAAATCCATCAGGATCATCGACTTTAGTTGTTATTACTTTTTTAACATTGACATTATCTGAAACAATAAATCCATCAACTTCAGTTGCAAATGTATATCCTCTTTTCCAAGGAATATCACATCCTCTACAACTTGGTTCATTATCACTAGCAATAATTTTTAGTCTAGAATCAAACTCTGTTGTTCCATCATCTTCAAACATATAGCTAATCCAATCAGGTTTAAGTTGAGTTACCATGTCTTTAAATGGGAAATTTTCTTTAGTGTATTGAGGATACATTGGATTATTTGTTAATAAATCATGGTTAAAATCACCACCACAAACAACATAATTACCTTTGTCCATTTCTTGCTTCATATACTCATTAAGTTCATGAATCTGTTTATTTCTAATTTTTCCACCTTCATCATATGCAGACATATGCGAATTTATAATTACTAACTCTTTCCCATTATCAACTGTAGTTCTTTGAACTGAGAAACATCTATCCAAATCAAAGAATTTTGAGAAGTCAGTAGCAATTGTATATTCTTTTCTTTCAAAATCATGTAATGCATATTTTGAAAATGTATTTAATCCAGCTTTTGTTTTTCCGTGTGGATCATATAAAGGATAAAAGAGATATGCACTATCAAAATTTAAACACATTGTTGAATCATATTCAGGAAAATCTTGTTTCAAAAATTCATTTTGATTTACGTGATACGATCTTGTTGCATCAATATCTACTTCTTGGAATAAAATAAAATCACTATCTAATTTTCTAGCTGCTTTACTCATTCCTGTCATATTATTTAAAACATCTTCTTTTGATATAGCTTTTCCATAATATCCTGTGTTAAGTGTTCCATCAGGTTCTATTCCTCTATCCAAGAAGAAAGAATAATCTTCGGAATATGCTCCAAATCCGACATTAAAACTTGTTGCAGATAATTCTTCACTCACTTTGACCTTTTCTACTGTAGCAGTTCCTTTGTCAATTTCTAAATTCTTTTGGTCACCAATTCTATGATAACTTCCAACTACGTAACCAACGTAGCTTCCGACAACAACAAGAGGTATTAAAATTATGATTCCTAAAGTTGTAAAAATAATTCTTGGTGCTTTATTTTTATGTGCTTTTTTTATTTTCATAATGAAATAATAACATGTAAAACCCACTTTAAAAAGCAAAAAAGCTTATTGCGTTGGAACACAATAAGCTTAAAGTATTACATTAATAAATTTTTATTTATCTTCTTCTTTTTTGTTCTTTTTAAAGACCCAATAGAATCTCTTTTTATTTTCTTTTTGGCCTTCTTCTTTAGTTTCTTCTTTTACAATATCTCTTCCTTCAACACCGCTTGCAACACCTAAATTTACGATTGATTCATCATTAATTTCTAAGTCTTCTGGTTTTGTGTTAGGAATGATTAAGTTAAGAATAATTGCTAATAATGTGGAAATTGCTAATGCACTGATTTCGACTTGTCCAGCCATAATCTTGAATGCGCTGTTTCCTGTTGCGTCGCCAACTAAACTCATACCAGCGATACCTAAACCAACGCCCAATGTGATTGAGACAACTAATAAATTCTTAGTATCTGAGAAATCAACTTTTGCATCAACTAAACTTCTTAAACCATTTCCTGCGATCATACCGAATAATACAATTGAAGCTCCGCCAACTACACTTGATGGTAATGTTTCAAATAAATTTCCAATTGGGCAGAAGATTCCCATGAATACTGCAATGCAAGCTGCAAAAGCAATATTCTTTGTTTCATAGTTTTTAGTGATAGCTAAAACTGCACTGTTTTCGCCATAAGTAGTAATATCTGGACCACCTAAGATACCAGAAACTGTTGTTGCTACTGCATCACCTAATACAGTTCTATGAAGTCCTGGGTCTTTCATGAAATCTTTTTTACAAATTACACTATTAGCGCTAATGTCACCAAGATGTTCCATAAATGTAACTAAAGCCATAGGTGCTGACATAATTAATCCACTAGCAAGCATGTTTCCGTCGATATTTCCTAATCCTTCAGGCCCGAAATATCCCCAAACTTTTGTAGCTTGTTGAAAAATAATTATTTTATCTGCAGCAAATAAGCTTCCATCTGTGAAACTATTGAAATCGATTAGTGGTGTTCCTGGAATTCCTGGGATTGAAATAATTAATGAATAAACATATCCAACAACAAATCCTAATAAAACAGGGATAACCTTTAAAAATGATTTTGGTTTTGCTAAAGCATTTACTAAAACAATTGTTAATAGAGTAATGATTGCACTTGTCCAAACTTTCCAAGCATCTGGTCCACCAGTTGATTGATAAATACCAAAGATGTTGTTGTAGAACATTTTAGGAATCATTGTTAATCCAATTAAAATAATAATTGGTCCTGTAACGATTGGTGGTAATAATTTTTTAATCTTCTCGATTCCAACAAATTTAACGATTAATGCAAATAATCCAGAAAGAATTCCAACAACCGCAACGCAAATCATAACAACTGCAGCTCTTTGATTGTAATCTGCTGAGCCTATAGTTAAATCAGGTGCTCCACCTGAAGCAGTAGGCCAGTTCATGATCGCAATTAAAGCTGGTAATAAAGCAAAACTACTTCCTAAAAATACTGGGACTTTCTTTTTCGTAATGAAATAAAAAATAAGTGTTCCGATACCCGCACACATTAGAGTAACTGGAACACTTAATCCGCAAAGCATAGGAACTAAAATAGTACTGCCAAGCATAGCGAACATGTGTTGAATTGAAAGAATGATATCTTTCACAGTAAACTTCTTCATCTTTTCCATACTCTCCTCCTAAAATGTCTCCCAAAAAAAGAAAAAAGGACCCCTATATAATGGATCCTTCAATTTGTAAAACTTGGTTTTTTTCTTTTCTTCGTCTGAACATTGAGAGTATTAAATCAAATTTCTCTTATCTTGTCTAGACTTTTTTTAGAAATATTTTTTCCGTAATTTCTTTTAATTATTAAAATAATTAAAACTTTCTAAAAAATATTTTTGCATAATGCTTAGTTCTTGATGAAAAGTAATTAATTCTTTTAAATTTAAAAAATAGTGGAATTTTGCAGGTTTTTAAAAACAATTAAATAAAAATTGCAACAATTATACCTGCGGTCAATAGAGCTAAACCTATAAGCATTATTTTCGTAAACTTTTCTTTTAATACTAAAAAAGAGAATAACATTGTTAATAAAATTGAGAATTTTTCTATAGAAGTCACTGCAATTGGGTTATTATCAACTATATTAAGCGCACTATATTCTAAAAGCCAAGCGACTCCAGTTGCTATTCCTGCTAGCGTTAAGAAGGTCCATGATTTCTTATTTATGGTTTTTACACATTTGTAGCCGCCGCTTAAAATTGCAATTATGCTAGCAAACACAAAAACAACAAGAGTTCTATATAAAGTGCCTAATTCGCTAGGTGTATTTTTAATGCCTAGCTTAACAAAAAGGACTACAAAAGACGCTGAAATAGCACTTAGCACAGCATAAATGATCCACTTTTTGCTCTCAGGCACATTATCAACCTTCTTTTTGGCTATCATTAAAATTGTTCCAGTTAACATCAAAATACTAGAAAAAACTATCAATAAAATCTTTAACCAATTCCCATTTTTGTTGTGTCATCAAAAAAGAAAATAATGAACAAAATATTAGTAAGAATAAAACTAGATTTATCAATTGGAGCAACCTTATTAACATTTCCAAGTTGGAGAGCACGATTATAAAAAATCCATGAACATCCAGTAAAAATACCTGAAAGTGATAAATAAAGATAATTTTCCCAAGTAAATTCATCAAATCTATAAATAGCACCACTTATTAAGCAAATGATAATAGAAAAGAAAATAACTATTAAAGTTTTATAAGCAGTGGCAAATTTTGAATCTACCTCTTCACCTATTCCAATTTTCGTAAATATGTTTGTTAAGCTTGTTGTAATTGCAGCACCAAAAGCTAAAAGTATTCCCATTAAAAACACTCTTTTGCTTAATTAACTTTAATTGAATATGAATATTTGAAAGTTTTTCCTGGTTTTAAAAATTTCATAAATGGCTTTTCTGAAATCTCTCTTTTTGGATCTATGTAGTCAGGAAGTCCGCTCCGAGGTTCAATGCAAACATAATTGCCATAATAATTATCACTCCAAACAGCAATAAATTGAGAATGATTAAAATTCAAAGTGATTTTACTATTATCTTTTTTATATAAGACAATATTGTTTATATTTTCACCTTCAAAAATATACGTATTTATTTTTCTAAATAAATCTTTAGATAAATCCATTTCATTATTTTTAATAATTTCTTTTTCGCTTGTCATAAATGAAAAAGTGTCATCTTGTTTTAAACGAACCAATTCATTAGCACCATTAAAAACAATTTTATTGTCTTTCATTTCAAAGACATTATTCTTAAAACTACCAGGAAGCAAAAACGCAGGATGCATTCCGATTTCAAAAGGCATTTCTTCATTATCACAATTTCTAACTGAATATTCACATTCAATTTCATTTCCGTTTAACTTATATTTAACGGTTGCAATAAAATCAAAAGGATATCTTTCCTTAGTTTCAAAATCACTTATAAAAATATATCCCTCTTCATTTTCATTATTAGAAAAATATTCACCTTTCATGTAACGAATTAATCCATGATTTTTGAATTCATACCTATTTCCTTTATATATATAGAAGCCATCTTTAAGTCTTGCAATAAAAGGAAAAATGAAAATATCTTGTCCCTGCCATGATTTTTCCAAAGGTTGATAAATAATCTCAGTATTCTTTTTCTTATCAAAAATAGAAGAAAGGTGACCTCCCGTTTCGTTAGTTTTCAATTTTAAAAATTCATTTTCAATCATATTTTGCCTCGCTAGTTTTGATAATTAATATTTTCTTTAGTTAACATTTTATATCTAAAAAGTTTATCTGAATTCAAATCAACATTTTTCATTTTGATACAACTTAATTGATTATTAGTATAAGTTTTATAAAAATAATTTAGATCAATTAAATCATAGCAATTACTATATAAAGTAATTTCATATTCATTCTCTTTTACTTCACAGCATCCTCTTTGCTGCTCTACCGAATTTAAAATATGAAAGAATTGATTAACTTCAGATTCTTCAGTGCTTTGAGATAATGAATGGAGTTTTGTAAATGCAACTTTTACAAATCTAGAAGATGATGAAAGATCCCCCGGTAACCCAATAGCTCCCATACCACGACTATACGTTTTTAAATCAATTTCTTTCGAAAATTCATTGGTAGGATCTTTTTCACTTAATTTCATATATTTATTTAAATTAAATAATTGAAAATCAAATGGAGGATTGTTAGTTAATACTCCAACTTTATTTTCATAAACTTTTATACCTGATTCTAGTGGTTCAAGAACAATACATTTTTCTTTGTCAGAAATCATGTAATGTAATTGGCTAGGTGGAAATTTTTCATTAAAAGGTTGATTCGTTATATTTAAATTATCTATATCTTTTAAAATTTCATCAACACTTTGATATTTTGTTAATAAATACAAAATAAATTCATATTGAGCAATATTTGTTTTATTTTCTTTCACTTCAAAATATTTAGCATTTCCAACAAAATTAAGGCCAGCAACAGCAAATCCTTTTTCGTTCATGCCATCAAATAAAAGAGGGTAATCGTTCACAACAAGAGCAGTTCCGATAATTCCAAAATGATTTTCTATTTTTCCTAAATTTTTAAAATTAAATTTGTAGTTTCTTGGAATAATTACAACTTCTTCACCATAAGAAAAATCATAATCAAGATTACGTCCAAAATATATTTTATTTTTTCTATATTCAACAGCTGTACACATAATATTGCCCTCCATATAAATTATAAGAAAGTAATTCAAAAAGTGTTAGTTTAAGCTTTTTAAATAATCTCCAAATGTCATTGCAAAATGAATATGTTGGCCTTTTAGTCCTTCGTTATTAAACTTTAATTTTTCAAAAAGTTTAATTGAACAGATATTTTCATAATGAATGTTAGCAACGAGTTTTTCAATTCTCAAATTAAAAAAACTTCTCTACAAATTTCTTTTAAAGCATGATATGCATATTCTTTTCCCCAGTTTTCAGGCTCACCTATAGCAACAACAATTTCATATCCCTTCATTTTGTGTACTGTAAAAAGAGTTATAAACCCTAAACATCTTTGTGTGTCGCTATCAATGAGAAAAAATCTGCCATCCTTATTAAGATAACATGTTAAAAGATCACTTCTATTAGACTCAACGATATATTCCAAAGAAGAAGAACTATTTACATCTTCATTTAAGTATTTTGTTACTTCTTTATTTTCTAACCATCTTATTATATTTTTTGCGTCAAAAACTTCGACGTCTAGCCTAAGAGAAATTTCCATTAGCTTTCTTCCTCAATCCTTAGATTAATTTTATAAAGCCTTTTGGAAATATTTCCTAACGATTCTTCTGAAGTTGATTACAAAGAAATATTTTTAAATATCAACCCTAAGAGACAATTATAAGCATTAATGCTTATGCAATTTTATGAGTTATTATGCGTTAAATCACCAATGTAAGCATTATCATATTGAAAAGCTAATTTTTAATCTATAAAATATCCACCTTGGTAGGTCTTAAACTATGCAATTTATTCGTAAATTTTTTACAAAAAGAAACACTCAGATGGATTTAACTAGTGGAAACTTATTCTTCAAGTTTTTCATCTTTTTCATACCTTTAGCATTTACAACAATTCTTCAACTTTTATATACAACAATGGACTTATGGACAGTTAGAGAATTTGGTGGCGTAACACTCTCAATGACAGCAGTTGGATCAAATACAGCTTTAATTAATCTTATTGTTACTGTCTTCGTTAACATGTCAATGGGAGCTAATGTTGCGATTTCACAAGCAAAAGGCGCTGGAGATAAAGACAAAGCCGAAAAGGTTTTACATACATCTTTAATCCTCGCCCTTATTTCCGGTATTTTTGTTGGCATAGTTGGATTCTTTCTATCAGGGGTTTTACTTAAAGTAATGAATACTCCTGCTAGTATCATTGATATGGCTACTGATTATTTAAAAATTTATTTTGTAGGACTTCCATTCTTAATGGTTTATAACTATGGATCACAAATTTTAAGAGCTCTAGGTGATAGTACAAAGCCTCTTCTCGTTTTATTAATTGCAGGTGTTATAAACGTCTCATTCGATATAATTTTTGTCAAAGTATGCCAACTAGATGTTATTGGTGTCGCTTTAGGAACAGTCTGCGCTGAAGCAACTGCTGCAATTGCAACTGTTGTTATTTTAGCAACAGGAAAAGGTGGTTTCGTTCATCTTAACTTTAAAAAATTAAGAATTGATGGTGAATCGCTTAAAAAAGTCTTAGTTATTGGATTCCCTGCTGGTATCCAAGGTTTAGCTTTTTGTATTCCTAATGTTATGATTCAATCAAGTCTTTATACAATTACTGACTACACAATTAATGGTGTTCTAATTTCTATGGATGAAATTATGGCAGGAAGCGCAGCTTCAACCCAAGTTGAAAACTTCGCATTTGCTTTTGAAGATGCAATTGGTGTAGCTCTTTGCTCATTCGTTGGTCAAAACTTTGGCGCAAAGAAAAAACTTAATATCAAAAAAATATTATTTATTTCTCTTACTTGGGATCTAATCACATGTGCATTAGCAGCATTAATTTGTGGACTATTCTCCCATGGTCTTCTTTCTGTTTTTATTAATGATTCACAAGGCATTATTAAAGAGAATGCAATCGCCGCTGGTCAACAACGTTTATACATAATGATTTTCCCATTCATTTTAGATGGTATTATGATTATTTTCGGTGACTATTTAAGAGGTATGAATATTTCAACACCTCCTGCAATAATCACATTGATAGGCTGTACTGGTTTAAGAATTTTATTCTTATTAACTTTATTTAATTTGCCTACTTTCCATACAATTTTCTGGCTTTATGCTGCTTATCCAATTAGCTGGGTTTTAATTGATCTATGTTATATTCCAATACTTATCTATTTCCAAAAGAAAGTATTTAAAAAACTTGATGAAGAAACTTCTGTCGAAGCTAAGAAAGTATTAGTCAGCTCAACACAATCGAATTAGTTCTTATCATTTTATAATTAATAAAATCAATTTGATCATCATTATAAAAAGGGTTTTCTAGCTTCTCGTTTACTACTTTTATAAATTCCTCTAGCGTAAACGCATCCCTATTTTTATATGTTTCTTTTTTAGCTGAATTATCTATCAAAATAGAAAAGAAACAATAATCTTCGAGATTTACTGCTTTTTTAAGCATTTTTGTGTTCCTTTTATTCTCAGTTAATTCTTTTTTATAATCGTAATTCTTCTTATTTATTTTATTTTTTAAATTTCGTTTCACTCCTAAGTTTTCAATATTTTTTTCTTTAATAACATATATTCCAGCCTTACAAATAAGTATCAAGTCAAAGTCTATCTCAAAATTTTCTTTTACCAATAGTTTTACATTCTTATAAACAAAAGCATGATTTAATTTACTGAAATTTCTTAAAACAAGATAATTATATTTTTTGCCTTTTCCTAAAGTTAATAATTTATATTTATTATTAATAACCCTTATCGATCCTTGTTCTTTATTAGTTTCATTGCGCTCTGCCTTTTTAAAGATAATAAAATAAATAAGAACATAAAGTAAAAGAAATGATATTCCTACGACCACTATTACACCTATATCAAAACCTTCAATATTTATTAAACCTCCTTTCATATAAGTACGACGTATACAATTCTAAATATTTTAAAAATATTGTTAACTATTTTAAAAATTTTTATTTATCATTTTCTAGCGATGATTAAAACTCATTTTAAGTGTTAACTTAATCAAAACTAAAAACATTTAAATGAAATACATTTTCTAGAAATATTGCATACCTATTTTTAACTTTTTTGATTTAAAATTATTAGTGTGAAAAAGGGGTTAATAAAAAATATTTTTAAATGGATTTCGTTAGTCTGTTATTTAGGCTGCGCTATCACAATTCTTGTTGAAAGTGGTATAAACGGACAAAATAGCGCAAATCAATCAGACTCCGTTGCGAATAATGTTCAAGATATCGTTAATCAAAATCATGATAATGAAACGATTAAAGATATTAAGGATTTTAATATTGATTTTCTTGATTCTAAAATTAATAACACGTATAACGTTGGAGATATATTAAATTATAAAGTCTCTTTTGTTCCAAGTGATACAAGTTATAAAGAATTAAAACGGGAATCTACTAGCGATAATGTTGTCCATATTGATGAAATTAATAATTGTCTTTCTTTTATTAATCCAGGTAATGTAGAAATAAAAATAAGTAGTCTTAAAAACGAAAATTTAACAAAATATTATTCTTTTATAGTTAAAGAAATTCCTGTCGAAAATATTGAAATTAAAAAAATACCTACTTCAGCCATAAATATTGGAGAAACAATTGAGCTTATAACAAATGTTATGCCTAGTAACGCAACAAACAAAAATCTAATTTATGAATCAAGCAACACCGATGTTGCAACTATAAATGATGGCGTAATCGTTGCTAAAAACGGAGGGGAAACAAATATTAAAATTACTTCATTAAGTAATCAAAACATCTCTACTTCTTTTTCAATAAAAGTTAATAAAAAAGAAGAAACTATTTATAGTGTTAAAGGCATTACTTTAACTAAAAATAAAGCAACATTAACATCAAGAAATTCTAGTATTTTAATGAAGGGAACATACTACGATATAGCTTCAAATTTCGATATAACTAAATTAGAAATATTAGATGAAAATAATACTGGTTTAGTTGACATTTATGAAAAAAAGTATGTTTCTGCAGGGAATTTCTCTTTTAAAGTTAAATTAAAAGAGAAAAACATAGCTGAAATAAAAGATTTAAAAGATTATAAAATAAATATAAAAGCAATTTATAATAATGATGAAAATTTAACTTATAAAGAAAATATTAATGTATCAAAATTACTTAAACTAAGTATTAATGATGTTGGAAATATTAATAAAAATAAACGCACTTTGTATTACATAAATTATTTAGCATATGAAAAAAGTTCATCCATAAATAAAGATAATTTAATCATTTCTGTATCATATAAAGTCAACACTTCTTTATATGATTTAAATAATTATAAATGGATAATTTATGAAGAAAATACTAATAATATTTATGATATAAATTCTTATTTTAAGAAAATAGAATCATATAATTCTATTAAATTAGTTCCTATTAGTTCTTCTCTTCCTGTTTCAGGCACTGTGCGTTATATACCTAATATTAATAATGAAAGCGAATATATCGATATACCTTTTGAATATCAAGAAAAAGTAGATACAAACAGTAGAATTACTGATTTTAAATTTGATGATTTAAATTATGGAGAAAATAAATATACAGATTTTTTAATTGGTGAGCATGAGGAATATAAAAATGTTTTAAAAACAACAATCGAAGTTTCTAAAGAAACTCCAGCTAGCGTTAAATCATCTTTGACACAATCTAAATTAAATATTGAATTAATTGATGATAATAATGTTGCTACTTTTGTTGATGATGAATTAAATAATCATGTTGGAATAAAATTTAATAAAGTTGGTACAATTAAATTAAATCTTAGTTCACCTTTAGCAACTGATTTACCAGTTAAAACTTATTATTTAAGATCATTTGATCTTCCTAATGCTGCAACACTTTTAAAAGATAATATAGAAATTAAAGATTCCAACGTTACTATTAATAAAAATGAAATTACTACATTTAGTGTTAAATCATCATTTATCACTAAATTTACTTCTAAAAAGGTAGAAATTCCTCTTGATAGTACTTTATCTTGGTCGCATGATCACGCTAATAATGATGAATTAATAATTATTGATGATTCATTATCTATCCAAGGACTCAAAAAAGGTGATAATAATGAATATTTTAAATTTAGTTTTAAATTATTTTATAACTCAATAGACATAACTAATGTTTTAAATTTAAAAGAAATAAATTTAAAAGTTAATTATGTTCCAATTCAAAAATCATCTTTTGATTTTAGTTTTGAATTAATTAAAGTAGCTAATGAATATAATTCTCCTAATGATGATTTTTCTATCATTCCTTTAGGCACTACTTTTAAATTAAATTCGAAAATGAATGAAGATGCTACAAATAAAAAAGTAGTTTATTCAGTTAGTAATGATGAAATTCTTAATTTTAATAGCGACTCAGAATTAGTCGCTATTAAAAAAGGAAACGTCAAAATAACAATGACAAGTTTAGATGATGATTCAATAATAAAATCAAAAACAATCAAAGTTGTTGATACAGTTTCTCCTTTTTCTTTAAATTTTGATGTTTTTAAACCATTAAAGTACGAAGAAATTAAAAAAGAAGATGGAAGTTTTGACTATTATAGTGTTTCTTTAGATTATGGAATCAGTTATCAAATTGGAATTTCAACATTATGTGAATCTTCTTCAAGTGCTTTATCTATTACTCATCTTGGTGAGCTTCCTAAAAATAAACATTACGCAATTGACATGGATAAAGCTGGAAGAATTACAACTAAATCAGTTGGTGAAGACATTATTAAATTAACTTATGGTAATTCAGATTCATCTTCAACTTTTAGTACTATCATTCATTTTAATGTTATAAGAAATACAAAATATACTTTTAGTGAATTAGCATATATTGTTAGAAAATTATTTGGTCATTTTGGTTTATTCGCTGTTACTGCTTTGTTTGGAACAATCTTTATTTCCTTAACATTTAAAAAAGAACTTCATATGATTTATGCATCTTTAGTAAGCTTAGTATTAGGATTTTCACTTGCTGGATTTAGTGAATTAATTCAGCTTAATACTCCTGGAAGATATGGAGCGTGGAAAGACGTTGGTATTGATACAGGAGGTTATGCTTTATCAATTCTTTTATCAATTATTGTTTTATCTTTAATTATTTTAATTAAATATATAAATAAAAAACGACAAAATAAAAAGAGTGATTCATCAAAAGAAAATTCATAATTTTAGTGAAAAACCTTTTAAATCTCGACTCTTTTTAGTAAATCAGTTAAATTTTTACTAGTTTTTTCTTATTCAGCTAACTTTTTTAATTCATCTCCACTTAATCTATAAGTAGTCCATTCATCCATTGGTTTAGCGCCTAGTGATTTATAAAAAGCAATACTAGGAGTATTCCAATTTAAGCAGCACCACTCAAATCTTTTGCAGTCATTTTGAGTAGCGATTTTAGCAAGTTCTTTAAAGACTCTTGTTCCATATCCTCTTCCTCTATATTCCTTTCTGATATAAAGATCTTCTAAATATAAACCAACTCTACCAACAAATGTAGAAAAATTAAAGAAATATGAAGCAAAGCCAACTTCCTTGCCATCAACCATAATAAATAAAGTTTCACCAATCTTTTTATCAAATAGCCGATATGATAATGTTTCTTCAGTTGCAATAACATCATCACTCATTTTTTCGTATTCAGCAAGTTCTTTAATAAAATCAAATATTAATTTAATGTCTTCTTTTTTTTGCTTTTCTAATTTCAAATTTTTCTTCCATTTTTTAAATCTCCGTTTCGTGTCTTTAACATTTTGCATAGATTCACATAAAAAAATATTTTTAATAATTCTAAAGTTCGAATAACATATTCAAAATATAAGTAAACGAAAAAGGGGATAAGTCTTGTTTGCTTATACAATAATTTACATCACACTCAAACAAACACCAAAGAAAGAAGAACCACCAAAAGGTTTAACTTATACCGTAATTTACATCACACTCAAACGATTATTTATTGGGTCTATCTGATAGATATGTTTAACTTATACCGTAATTTACATCACACTCAAACAAAATCCGCCTAAAAAGGTTTTGCAAGATTGTTTAACTTATACCGTAATTTACATCACACTCAAACGGAAACATTCAAGCGCTTCCAAACTCATTGGTTTAACTTATACCGTAATTTACATCACACTCAAACATAATTGCATTTTTAAAGATCCTTTCTATTGTTTAACTTATACCGTAATTTACATCACACTCAAACATACTTGCATTTTAGTTAATTCCTTCCTATGTTTAACTTATACCGTAATTTACATCACACTCAAACTATCACATTCCTGTTTAAAAGATTGAATATGTTTAACTTATACCGTAATTTACATCACACTCAAACTTGTTGTTCTTGAATAATCCCGATAATAACGTTTAACTTATACCGTAATTTACATCACACTCAAACAATTTCTAACTCTAAATTATAACTTTTATTGTTTAACTTATACCGTAATTTACATCACACTCAAACATTGCAAAAATCAATTGAATACTTTACAACGTTTAACTTATACCGTAATTTACATCACACTCAAACTTATTAATAAGATTTTGTGGCTAGTCAGATTATTTGAGGAAGAATTTATCACTTTATTTGATGAATTTTTCTTCAAATAATTTGAGGACGCAGCACGCTCTTAAAACTCTCCAACAATTTTACGTGAAGTAAAAAAACAATAAGATACATTCATCAGCAGAAAAAAAG
>UQXJ01000024.1 GCA_900545015.1 uncultured Mollicutes bacterium
ATATTTTTAGTAGTAAATTAGTTGCTACTTCTCATTTATTAGTTGAATTAAAAGCGTTTTTAATATAAGATATTCATCACTTGGGGCTTTAGCTCAGCTGGGAGAGCGCTTCCATGGCATGGAAGAGGTCACCGGTTCGATCCCGGCAAGCTCCACCATAGTGAATTTATAAGTTGGCTTCGGTCAACTTTTTTGATTTTTAAAAACACGCATCAATCAATATTGAGACAGTTCTCTTTCATCATCGAATTCAATAAAGATCAATAAATAACTTTTATTAAAAGTTTGTAAAATCATTCGAAAAGCCTGAACAAAATTGTCGAAGTTTATTTTCTCATTATTATTAGTTTAACAGCGCTAAATTAGTATTTGATAGAATATTAAAGACTTATTATTTTTAAAAAGTTAAAATAAAAAAGGAGGAATAATCCCTATTAATAATTGCAAGGTATTTTTAAAATGATAAGACATAATTTTTTATTAGTACATTTATTAATTGCATTTTCACTTGTAGGTTGTACAAACAATCTACATGCATCCGCTTTTGTAGAATCAGGTTTTTTGTATGATAGTGATAATTGTGACCCAACTCCGTGGATTTCAACGGCTATTAAAGCCGATAAAACTCAAGAAAAAAGCGTAACTTTAATAGTATCAGTAGGTTATTTGAATGGCTTCATTGAAATGTGGGATAATTGTCCTTTAAATCCAGGATATGGAATTTTCACTCTTCAAAGAATTATAACAAACAAAAACGAAACCATCATCTCAACTAAAAATTTTCTTTTGCAAGATTTCAATGATGAAAGCAAATATTCAATATATTACAAGAAATTCAGCAACAAAAATGACAATTTATATTTTTTGGAATTCAATTTTAAACTTTTCGATTCGTTCAGCTTGGACGAAATCTCAACTAATCAAGGAAGAATTTTTTATACAATCTGTCTAACCGATAGCAACAAAACTATTAGTGGAGATTTTTTCACAGGAATTGGAATTGGTTCTTTATATTTCAAAAAAATAGATAATCAAATAATGTTTTCTTTATATAAAAGTGTTTTTATCTAAATATTCTACAGAGGTTTTATGCTAACAATTTTTTTATTTCTATTTTCTTAATCTTTTAAAATTTGCGTTCCTAAATAAGAACGATGTTACGATAATTGCATTTTTTAAAGGTTTAATTTAAAAGATTAGTTTCAAAGAATTTTAGTGTAAAATATATCAATGCAAAAGAAGGATATTATGAATAAATTTTTTATTATTAGACATGGCGAAACAGAATGGAATAAAAAAGGAATATGCCAAGGAATTATAAATAACCATCTTGATGAAAAAGGTTTTGAAGATGCTTATAAAATAGCTTATAAGTTGAAAGAAACAGGAATTAAGTTTGATGTTTTTATCGCTACTCCTTTAGTAAGAACCATCGAGACTATGTCAATTATCAAATATATATTAAACGACACTTCTCCTATTAATATAAATAAAGGAATAATCGAAAGAAATTTTGGGGGGCTCGAAGGTCAAGACGTTGACCTAGTAACAAAAGAAATTGAAAAGAAAACATATAACGATAATCAAGGATTTGAATCTGATGATGTCCTTATAGAAAGAATTAAAAATGCATATAACAAAATTAATTCTGAATATGAAAATAAAAACATATTAATTGTTTCGCATTCACATGCAATCAAAGCACTTCTTTCATCAATAGATACTAATAAATATAGCTTCTTCACAAAATATCCAAATCTAAATACTTGCCTCATAGAAAACAAAGACAATAAGTTCGAAGTTAAAGAGTTATATTTTTTAAATTTAGAAAAGAATTAGAATCTTTTTGCTTTTCAGGTTTCAAGCAATCAAAGAAGCAAATAAAAAGGACGATATCTTTCAATCATCCTCTAAAATATAAAATGGTGATCTCGATCAGATTCGAACTGACGGCCTATTGCTTAGGAGGCAATCGCTCTATCCAACTGAGCTACGAGACCAACATGTAAATTATATTATTTTTACATGAAATCAAAAAGTGATAATTGGTTACTCTCGTTAAGCTTATCAAGAACGCCAAGTTCTTTAAGATCTTTTAAGTTTGTCTTACTTATTTTGCCTCTTTGTAATAAATCATCTTGTGATATAAATGGTTTTTCTGCTCTTGCTTTGCATAATGTTTCAGCACTAACTACACCAAATCCATCGATTACTTTAAATGGAGGAATTAATGCATTCTTTTCTTTGTCGACTTTAAAAGAACTTGCATCACTTCTTTCGATATCAAGATTTTCAAATTTAAAACCTCTTTCAGCCATCTCTAATGCAACTTGAAGCGTTTTTTCAATTTCTTCTTCTTTATTAGATAATTTTAATTCAGGATTATTTGATTTTCTTCTTTCAGCGTATTCTTCTAATTTATCGTGAATCGAATCAATACCACCAACCATTGCTCTGATATCATATTGTTCGCATCTTAATGTAAAGAATGTTGCATAAAATTCTAGTGGATAATAAACCTTATAATATCCAACTCTAAGAGCCATCATAACGTATGCGCAAGCGTGTCCTTTAGGGAAAAGATATTTAATCTTTTTACAACTTTCAATATAGTAATCAGGTACATCATGTTCTTTCATTAAAGTGATTTGCTCATCAGAAAGTTTTTTACCTTTTCTAACAATTTCCATTATGACGAAGGCTTCATGTCCTTCTATGCCTTTACTCATAAGATAACCCATAATATCATCTCTACATCCAATAACGCCTCTAAGGTCAGCAATGTGATTTTCAACTAAATCTTGAGCATTATTTGTCCAAACATTTGTACCATGAGAAAGACCTGAAATAATTAAAAGGTCACTAAATGATTTAGGCGTAGTTTCTCTAAGCATTTGTCTAACGAAGTTCGTACCAAATTCAGGTAAACCAATAGCTCCATTATCAACAGGCATATATTTATGTTGTAAATTAAGTGCTTCATCACTTGAGAAAAGAGAAAGTACTTTCTTATCATTAAATGGTAAAGTTCTACAATCAATACCAGTTAAATCGCTCATCATTTTTAAAGCTTGTGGGTCAACGTGACCAAGCATATCAAGTTTTAAAATAGTATCGTGAATAGAATGGAAATCGAAGTGAGTTGTTTTCCAAGCAGCTTCAACGTCGCCAGCAGGGAATTGAACAGGAGTAAAGTCATAAACGTCATAATCACGAGGAATAACAACAATGCCACCTGGGTGTTGTCCAGTTGTTCTCTTAACTTCTTGGCAGCCAAAAGCTAAACAAGCCATTTGATTTCCTTTGACTGTATTAGGGTCAATTCCTAATGATTCAAAATATTTTCTTGCATAACCAAAAGCTGTTTTAAATTGAACTGTTGAAATCGTACCAGCTCTATAAACTTTATCTTCACCAAGTAATGTTTTTGTAAAACCATGTGCTGTTGCTTGGAAATCAGTAGGGAAGTTTAAATCAATATCAGGAACTTTTTCTGCTTTAAACCCTAGGAATGTTTGGAAAGGAATATTTTGTCCATCTCCATGCATTATTGTTCCACAATCAGGACACTTCTTTTCAGGTAAATCATATCCACTACTTATACCATCGATGTGAGTAAAAATTACTTTATGGCAATGAGGGCAAACATAATGAGGAGGCAAAGCGTTAACTTCAGTAATGCCTGACATTGTAGCTGCAAAACTGCTACCAACACTTCCTCTACTTCCAACAAGATATCCAGCATCATTACTCATTCTTACAAGTTTATGAGCAATATAATAAATAACTGAATAGCCATTAGAAATAATACCATCGAGTTCAGTTTCAAGTCTGTTTCTAATAAAGATTTTTGCTTCATCATCAGTGTAAAAAATATCGCCATATGTTTCTTTAGCTGTTTTATAGCAAAGATCTCTTAATAAATTTTCACAGTTATCAATTGTTGGTGTAAAAAGTTTATCAGGAATAGGAACAATCGTTTCACACATATCAGCGATTTTATTTGTATTATCAATGACATATTCTTCAGCAGTTTTTTCGCCAAGCCACATAAAAGCATCCATCATTTCTTTTGTAGATCTATAGTGTTGGTCTGGGTTTTCAAAGAAAATATGTCTTTCAGTTTGATCTTTTTTTCTTCTATATGGGAAAAGTGGGTGATTTACACCACCAACACCTTGGTTAGCAATATAAACATCACGATAAATTTTGTCTTCTGGATCTCTATAATGAGCATCGCCTGTTGCTACAATAATTTTTCCAACTTCTTTAGCAACAGCGATAATATCTTTAACATATTGAACAAGTAATTCTTGTGTAGGAATTTCTCCCATATTTACTAAATATGAGTAGTTTTCAAGAGGTTGAATTTCAACATAGTCATATTGTTTAACACACTCTCTTAAAGCTTCCATGCTTCTATTAGTTGAAGAATAGAAAAGTTCACTATTAAAGCAAGCACTTCCAACTAATAAATTTTGTCTATATTTTTCGAGTACACTCTTAGGAACAAAAGGGATATTTCCCATATATTCAACGTGAGAAATAGAAATGATTTTATAAAGGTCTTTTAATCCTGCACGATTTTTGCATAATACAGTTGTGTGTCTTCCACCTCTATAATGTTTGTACATCTTTTTGTCAATTGGAAGTTCGGCTAAATCTTTATGAAGTAAATTATCATTATCTTTTAAAAGTCTTCCAAGTAAAATCATCCAACAATCGCTTAAAACTTTAGCATCGTAGTCAGCTCTATGTGCGCTCTCTTCATCGTAATAAACATCAAGTCTAGAGCATAAACTTCCTAACGAATGTGAATTGCTTTCAGGATAAACATATCTAGATAAAGCTAAAGTATCAATAGCAGGAACATTTAAAGGTCCAAAATCATTATCAATCATAGCTTGATTAAGCATGTTATAGTCGAATTCAATGTTATGAGAAACAATAATTGAATCTTTAATAAAATTCAAAATTTCAGGTAAAACCTCTTTAATAACAGGTTTATCTGCTAGCATTTCATTACTGATATTAGTTTTTTCAACAATGAAATCTCTTAATTTCATTTCAGGATTAATTAAAATATCGAGTCTATCAATAACCATTCCGTTTTTGATTTTAACTGCACCAAATTCAGTAATTCTATCGTATTTAATACTTAAACCTGAAGACTCAAGGTCGAAGCAAACATAAGTTTCACCATCAAGTTTAATATCACTTGGATTTTTACTAACTCTTAAAAAATCATCAATAACATAAAGTTCACTACCATAAAGCATTTTAAGGCCATATTTTTTAGCAGCAGCTTGTGCTTCTGGGAATGATTGAACGACACCATGATCTGTGCAAGCAATCGCAGTGTGTCCCATATTTTTAGCTAATTTACAATAATCACCAATTGAAGTAATTCCATCCATTTCACTCATTCTTGTGTGCAAATGAAGTTCAACTCTTTTTCTTGGATATTCATCTTTTCTTAATTCATCTTCAGGAAGTAAATCATAATAGTGACACATTACAAAAGCATCTTTTTTGAATTTATCAATTCCTACTTTTCCTCTAATACGAATATTTTTACCAGGTTTTAAATCGCCTTCAAATTTTTCTTTCAACAATATTTTTTCATTTGAAATAATCGTAACAGAAACGCCTTGGTGGCTCTTTTTATCACCTATTCCAATACGAGCAATTTTTCCACCTTTTCTAGTATCTTTTATATCCACTTCAAAAATAAAACCATTAATATCAACACTTCCACTATTTATATCAATATCTTTAATTTCAGTGAAAACATAACCACCTTTTTTAAAGATTCCAACTTGTGATCTTTCGATAACCATTTTTTCATAGTTCTTTTTCATATCGACAAGCGCATCGTCTTGAGCAGCTGCATCAATTTTTATATTTTCTTCTTTAATTTCGTTCATTGAAACCACAGGTTCTTTTTTCTCTTCAACCACTTTAGGTTTATTAGTTTCAGCATGAATTCCATATGAATAATTAATAAATCTAAATAAAGAAGATAAATCAGGCAATATATTTTTAACAGCATCCAATTGTTCTTTTGCAACATTAATACAAATTTCTGCGTTTTCGATTGATTCTTCTTTATTTAAAAGAACATCGACACCAGCTTTACTTTTGATAAAGTCTTTAGCAATAGAATATGCATCATTTAAATTGATTTCACTTACATATTCAAAATTATAGTCAACTGGATAAGTTACTTTTGTAATTTTATACATGAACTCATCAAGGTTTTCGTATTTCCATGGTGTTTCTTTTTCAATGCAAAAAATAAAGTCATTATTGATTAAATTGCTTTTTTTAATAATAGTAAAATCTATATCAAAATCTTGAATATCATTTATATCAATTGATTCAAGAAATCTTTGCATCCTAGGTGTCATATTAGAACATTCCAATTATATCTTTAATAAATATTACAATCATGAAAGCAAAAAGTAACCCTAAGCCAATATAAGACATGATAGTTTTAACTTTTGCTGGAATTTGCCATTCTTTGTAGTTTTCATTAGCATTCTTACCAATAGTTAAATTAGCTTCTTTATTAATTGTTACATCACTTTCTGAATTAGATTCTATAGCTTTTTCAGTTGAATTTCCTTTTTCTTTTCTTTTTTTATTGCGATAAATAGACTTTTTAATTCCGTTAACTGAGCCTTCGACAAGTTCAACTAAAATTTGCCATCCATCTAATCCTGGGAATGGTAATAAATTAAACAATGCTAAATTAACACTAATCATTCCCCATGTTTGAAGATAAAAATAGAATGGGTTATTTTCTAAGATTGATGTTGTTTGAGAAAAAATAGCAAGCGGGCCACCGACTTGATCCCAGCCTTGTCCAATGAACATTTTTCCTAAAGCTTCTGAAATTAAAGTCGTTGATGTTACCCAGTTTTTTCCAGCAACGCTAAATGACTTCCATCCAAGCCAATATGAATATTTATAGAAGGAAATATTTACTGGTGCAAATCTTTCACTTTCAGATTTTAAATTTAATGTACCATCATAAGCAATTGCTTTTCCTTCTTCATCCTTAGTATATGTTGGTTGATAATTTTCTTTTAAAGTTGAGTCAGTTGCGTGAACATAATTTAAAGGGATATTGAAAACATCACCATTTTTGTAATTATAATTAACAGCTTTTCCAGTTTCATTAATTTTAGGAGCATATAATTTGCCACCTAAATTGCTTTCTAAGTCAGCTTGATATAAGAAAATATTTTTACTGATATCAGTATCATTAACTCCACCTGCTAAACTATAAGATATTGTAGCAATATAAGGAATTTTCTTTTCTGTATCTTTTTCTTCATAGAATAAATCGCTCGAAATTACATTAAGAACATAAGGATTATTAGCATCTAAATCTTTATCATATAATCTAAATCTTTTTGTACCATTGTCATCATAATATGCGATTGCTTTTGCGATGAATTGGTCATTATTACCTAATTTATTATTTACATCCAAAGAAACAAAACTTGCATCGTCTTTTACATCATACCAAGCATTTGCTTGAATTTGAGGAAAGCAAGATGCACAAATTAAAAAAATAACAAAAGCAAGGATAAAATTCATAATGATTCCAGCGCTCATTATGATTATTCTTTTATATCTTTTGACTCCAGCAAGTGTTCTTTCAAAAGGAACATTAACTCCTTCAGGTAATGCTTCAGCATCCTCATCTCCAAGCATTGAAACATATCCACCTAGTGGGAGTACGCCAACAGAAAATGTTGTTTCACCTTTTTTTCTTTTGATTTTAATGATTTTAGGTCCGAATCCTATAGAAAAATCTTGGCAATAAACTTTAAAACTTTTAGCAGCTATAAAATGGCCAAATTCATGAATTGTAACTAAAACACCTAAAGCTATTAAAAATAAGAAGATTGAAAGTACAATATTCCAAGAAAATCCAGTTAATATTAATGGTTTAATCATAATCTTTTTCCTCAATTATATGTTGAGTAAGTTCCCTTACTTCTTTATCTGTTTTTAAGATATCAGATATAGTTATATCCTTTATATAAGGATAAACTTTCATAATTTTATCAATAATACGTTTTATATCAACATAATTAATTTTATTACTTAAAAATGAATTAACGCAGACTTCATTTGCTGCATTTAAAATAGCACCAAAGTTCCCTTTTTGTTTTATAACGTCTTGAGCATATTTAATTAAAGGGAATTTTTCATAATCCATTTTATAGAATTGATAATTATTAAATGTGTTTACTTCAACATCATCAAACTTATCACCCTTTATAGGCTTTCCTTCAAATAAAGCATATTCAATTGGAATTCTCATATCGCTAGGTCCAACTTGAAGAAAAACATCACCATTTTCATATTCAACCATGCTATGAACATGACTTTTTCGGTCAACAAGAACATCAATCCTATCAAAATCTAAATGAAATAATTCATGTGCTTCAATAATCTCAAAAGATTTATTCATCATTGTCGCACTATCGATAGTAATTTTATTTCCCATTTTCCACGTAGGATGTTTCAAAGCATCTTCTGGTTTAATTTTTATAAAATCCTTCTTGGGTAAAAAGAAGAAAGGTCCACCACTAGCAGTAATGATAATTTTCTTTATGTCACTATTCCTATTAAATAAGCATTTAGAAATCGCTACATGTTCACTATCAATAGGATACATCTTTGTTTTATATTCTTTTAATAATGAATTAATAATTTCTCCACCAGCAACTAAGGTTTCCTTATTTGCAAGCAAGAGAGTTTTATTATTTTTGATTATTTCAATAGAAGGCAAGAACCCAACAAATCCAATTAAAGCATTTATTACCATGTCTGAATTTGAGTTTTTAATTATTTCAATAAGGCCTTTATCTCCATAATAAAAAGTAATTTTAGGATATTTTTGCTTAAAAAAATTGTAATCTTTTTCTAATTTTAAAGTAATATACTTAAGATTTGCATGGTTTTTAATAATTTCATCCAATTTTTCTGTTCTTTCACCAATAGAAATTCCAACCAAATCAAAATTATTTTTATATTTATCAATAACTTGGATTGATTGCGAACCTATTGATCCACTTCCACCAAGCAATAGGATTCTTTTCATATTTTATATCATGATATTCCGGCCTTTTGCCATTACTTCAATAAACAATGCTAGCATTATAGAAACAATAAGAATTGAATCAAGTCTATCCAAGATTCCGCCATGACTTTTTAATACTGTTCCAAAGTCTTTAATTTGATAGCTTCTTTTTATTGCTGAGAATATTAAATCTCCTAGAACAGAAAACAAAGGCATTAATATGGATAAAATTAAAACATTATACCAATGTTCATTATCTAGTACTCCTTTAAGCAAAGGCAATCCACAAGCATCAAGTACTAATCCTAATGTTAAACTTACAACAAGTGAAATAACTATTCCACCAGCAAATCCTTCCCAAGTTTTCTTTGGAGAAATCCTTGGCGACATTTTATGTTTTCCAAATAATACACCTATAAAATAAGCACCAACATCATTTAAACATGTTCCTGCTAACATATAAAAAATCAAGCCAATTGATTGCACATATTTAAAAGCTGCTGGGGCTGTTGAGTAAGTATATGCAACATCAATTCCTAAATTTTTAGAATAAGTAAATGGAGCATAGCGTAAAAACAGTATTGATTGGAAGCCGATTGAAACAATGAAAAGCATTGTTACCAAATAAAACGCATCATGAATTGTAAAATTTTTATCTACTAAAACATTAGCAAATAAAAATAATACTGAAATAAAAAAGGTTGTTAAACTTATTTGAGGGCCAGTAAACGAAGTGCTCAAATCAAAATAAAAATTTTCAGGGTTCAACATCCAGGCACTAATATTGTTTTTTAAAATAATCCAAAAAATTAATGCTACCATCATAAAGAAGGCAAAAATATTAATAGATAAATTAAAGCGCTTTTCAATTGATTGTGGAGCTTTAATAATTTCATGGCAAGAAATTACACTCGCCACAAGAATTAATGCAGCAAAAACGTAGTCTCCAAGTATTACGCAAGGAACTACTATCAAAACTAAAACAATTCCGACAAGAATTCTACTCTTCATCGACGCTTTTGTTTCAATATTTAGATTATTCATATAGTGCTCACGCTTGTTTAAAACGTGAGAACTAGTTTTTTTCTCTTCTTTATCTTTTTCTTTTTTTATATCCATTTTAGATAGCCATTATTTCAGCTTCTTTAGCTTTTACAGTTTCGTCAACTTTCTTAATAAATGAATCAGTTAATTTTTGAATTGCTTCTTCTTCTTTCTTACGTGAATCTTCTGTATACGAATCATCTTTCTTGATTAAATCCATAGCATCTCTACGGATATTTCTGATGGCAATCTTATTTTCTTCACCATAAGCTTTTGCTTTTTTAGCGAGTTCTTTTCTTCTGTCTTCTGTTAAAGGTGGCATATTTAATCTAATTTGTTTGCCATCTACAATTGGATTTATTCCAATTTCGCTTGCGTTAATAGCAGCAACAATTGATTTTAAATCGCCTGCATCATAAGGAATAATTAAAAGTTGTCTTGGTTCAGGCACTTTAATTGCAGCAATATCTTTTACTAACATTTTGTCGCCGTAATAATCGCAATATAAATTGTCTAATAAAGCAGAACTTGCTCTACCTGTTCTTAAAGTATTTAAGTTTCCTTCTAATGATTCGACTGTTTTAGTCATTTTTAATTCAATTTCATCTAAAATATCCATATTTTACTCCTTAATAATTGTTCCTATTTTATCATCTTTTAAAACTCTTAAGAAATTAGCTTTATCTTCCATCGAAAATACTCTTGTTACTATCTTAGTATTTTTAAGCATTTCCATTGCACCTCTATCCATGACTTTTAAGTCTCTATCAAGGGCTTCAGTATATGTTAATTTCTTTAAAAGTTTTGCTTCCTTATTTGTTCGAGGGTCTGAATCATAAACACCATCGACACCATTTTTTCCTGCTAGAATTGCATCGGCTTGAATTTGGATTGATCTTTTTGCAGCGCATGAATCAGTTGTGATTCTAGGTTTACCTAAACCAGCTGAAAATAAGCAGACATACCCTTCATCAAGTGCTTTATTAGCTTCGGATTCATCAAATTTCAAAGTAACATCTTCAACTTTTAACGCGCTAAATATCTTACTTTTAATATTTATTTTTTCGAGAACACTAGCTAATGCTTTGCAGTTAATAACTGTGCCAACCATTCCCATATAATCTCCATCAATAGGATTTATGCCAGCTTCTTCCGCAATTCTTCCTCTAAAAATATTTCCGGCGCCAATAACGACACCAACATCAACATTTAATTCTTTTATTTCTTTGATTGTAGCAGCAACTTCATCAAGTTTTTTTGCGCTCAAAATTAATCTTGATTCATCATCTTGAAGTGCTTCGCCACTTATCTTTAAAATTACTCTTTTATACATAGGTTTTTCCATATTTATTATTATAGCAAAAAAGTGCCACTTAGTAGCGCTTTTTTAATAGTTTTGTAAGTATAATTAGTTGTTTGCTTGTTTTGCAACTTCTTCAGCGAAATTATCTTGTCTCTTTTCAATACCTTCACCAACTTGGTAACGGACAAATTTGACAATTTCGTTTCCTTTTTCTTTTAAAACTTGTGAAACTTTCTTTCCTGGTTCAAGTAAGAATTCTTGATCATCTAAAACAGATTCAGAGAAGAATTTATTAACTTTGCCTTCGATAATTTTAACTAAAGCAACTTCTGGTTTTGAAGCTAATTTTGGATCATTTTTACATGCTTCAAGTTGAATTTTCTTTTCGTTTTCAACTAATTCAGCAGGAATGTCGCTCATATGAATGTATTTTGGGTTGTTAGCAGCAATGTGCATTGCTAATCCTTTAGCAAGTTCTTCATCAGCTTTCTTTAAAAGAACTAAAACACCAATTTTACCACCCATATGGATGTATGAACCGATACCTTCTTCACCTTCTTTATTGAAGATATCAAATCTTCTTAAGCTTAATTTTTCACCAAGTTTAACTGTTGCATTTGTAAATAATGTTTTTGTACCTTCAACAGCATCTTCAACTGTTTTACAATCGTTTTTAAGAACAGTTTTACAGCATTCTCCAACTAATTCTTTGAATGGATCTGATTTAGCAACGAAGTCTGTTTCACAGTTAACTTCAACGATTGAAGCACGTCCACATTCTGAGCAAACATGAACAAGTACAAGTCCTTCAGCAGCGATTCTATCACTTTTTTTAGCTTGTTTCGCGATACCTTTTTCTCTTAACCAGTCACATGCTTTATCAACATCATCATTGCATGCAGTTAATGCATTTTTACAATCCATGATGCCAGCGCCAGTTCTATCTCTTAAAACTTTAATTAATTCAACGTTTGCCATTTTTATCTCCTTTTTTAAAAATTATTCAGCTTTCTCTTCTTTTTTAACAACTTTTTTAGCTGTTTTGTTAGCTACACTTGCTTCTTGTTGAGCAGCGTTTTGTTTAGCAAGGAAACTTTCTCTTCTTGCTCTTTCTTTTTCCATTCTTTCTCTTTGCATTTCTCTTCTTGCAGCTAATTTTAAAGCGTTTTCTCTATCTGCTAATCTAATAGCATCTTTCATAGTAACTTCTTCGCCTTCATCTTTAGTATAAGCGATTTCTGTTAATCCACCTTTAGCTTCAACAACAGCATCATTTAAAACACCAATGATTAATTTGATTGATTTACTTGAATCATCATTTCCTGGAATGACATAGTTAATTCCATCTGGTTCACAGTTTGTTCCACAGATTGCAAAGACTGGAATTCCTAATTTATTAGCTTCTTTAACAGCATTGTATTCTTTTGTAGGATCAACAACGATTAAAGCATTTGGTACTTTTCTCATTTCTTTGATACCTTCAAGGTTCTTAGCAAGTTTTTCTTTTTCTTTTCTTAAAGCGATGACTTCTTTCTTAGGTAATTTATCCCATGAACCATCTTCTTCAGCACTTTCTAAGTCTTTTAATTTTCTAATTCTTGTGTAAATTGTCTTGAAGTTTGTTAATGTACCACCTAACCATCTATTGATAATATAGAATGATCCGCTTCTTTCAGCTTCTTCTTTGACGATTTCTTTAGCACTATCTTTAGTTCCAACTACTAAAACTTTTCCACCTTCTAAAACGATTGAAACAAGTTTCTTATAAGCTTCTTCTAATCCTTCTTTTGATTTGTTTAAATCAACGATATGGATACCGTTTCTAGCACAATAAATGTATTTTCTCATTTTTGGGTTCCATTTTCTTGTTTGGTGTCCGTAGTGAACTCCTGCTTCTAATAATTTCTTTAATGTAACGATACTTGCGTTTTCGTCATGGACGATATTTTCCATAACATTGTTTTCAGCTTCATTATTTTCTGTGCCGAGCTCAGCAACTTTCTTTTCTTCTGCCATTTTTATGGTCTCCTTTATTTGTTCAGCCTCCATTACTTCTAGCAACCTCCCTAGAATTTCTTCTAGACTAGGAAATTGAATCCATAATGTGTGTAATCTTTTGGAACGCCCAAAAGTCTCCCTACTATACCATAATTAAGGATATAAAATCAATGGAAATTAAAAGCACTTTTTATAGGTTTCTTTAAGCATTTCTATGTTAACATGAGTATACACTTGTGTAGTTGATAAAGACTCATGCCCGAGTATTTCTTGAACTATTCTTATATCACATCCTTTGCTTATCATATATGTAGCAAAAGTATGTCTTAAAACATGAGGATGCAGATTAATTCCAACATCAAAACCAGTCTTTTTTACGATTGATTTCATAATAAATTCAAGTCCTCTAGATGTAAGCTTTTCGCCTTTAGAGCTCAAAAAGAATACATTTTCGCTTGGTTTAGCTTGTTCCGCTCGTAGCCCTTCTTGATATTCAATCATTGATTTTCTTGCTCTTTTTGTAAAAGGAACAATTCTTTCTTTATTTCCTTTTCCGATTATTCTTAAATATCTTTCATCAAAATTAATTTTATCAAAAGTAAGATTAATAACTTCAGAGCATCTAAGTCCACTGCAAAACATAAGTTCCAAAATTGCTTGGTCTCTAGGCATCATTTTATCTGTTCTCTCATAATTCTTATTGAGCAAATCGAACATTTGATTAGCATAAAGAATTTCAGGATTTTTAGTCCTAATTTTTGGAGTACTTATCATTTCAGTCGGATTATATGGAATTTTGTTAGTATCAGAAAGAAACTTATAAAACTTCTTTATTGAACACAAAATTCTTGCAACACTTCTTGAAGAAAAGTTTTTATTATAATGAGTTTTTGTATCAAGCATTTTACTCATATAATTTCTAACATTGTTTTTATCTATTTCGAGAAAGTTAACACCTTCGTTTTTTAAATATTCTAAGAATAAATTAATATCTAAAGAATAAGATTTAACAGTATTGTCTGATAAATTTAATTCGTATTTTAAATATTCTTTAAATTGTTCAAGCTCTTGCATTAAAAAATTTGTTGTTTCAAGTCATTGATTGCTTTCATAGACCTTTCAATAACTTTTTCCTTATCATCTTTTCCTTTATAAACTATGCCAAAATTAGCATTCATAGGTTGGAAATTATTAATTCCAGTATGAGAAATGTACCTTACTAGCGAGCCTAATACACTATAAAAAGATAGTGGCTTAATCTCTATATTCTTTATTTTTGCATATAAATATATAGCCGCCAAAAGTCCTGTGGCTGCGCTTTCTACATATCCTTCAACTCCAGATAATTGACCAGCGATATAAATATTTTTATTAGATTTCATTTCTAAAAAGTCAGTTAAAATCTTTGGAGCATAAATATATGAATTTCTATGCATTAATCCATATCGAACAAATTTTGCATTTTCTAATCCAGGAATTAAAGAAAATACTCTCTTTTGTTCTGGATAAGTTAGATTAGTTTGAAAACCAACCATGTTATATAAATTTCCAATTAAATCATCTTGCCTTAATTGGACAACGGCATAAAATTCTTTTCCATCGTGTTCAAGGCCTTTAGGTTTTAAAGGTCCATATCTCAAAGTATCTTCCCCTCTTGAAGCAATAATTTCAACAGGTAAACACCCTTCAAAATACATTCTATCAAAATCATGTAATGGAGCTTTTTTCGCATTTAAAAGTTCATTATAAAAATGAAGATATTCATCCTTTGTCATAGGACAATTTATATAACTGTCATCATCTTGATCATAGCGAGATTTAATAAAGACTTTATTAAAATCAATTGAACTTTTTTCAATTATTGGTGCACTTGCATCATAAAAACCATAAGATTTTTCTTTAGAAATTTCTTGGATTTTATTTAATATTTTTTCATCACTTAATGGGCCTGTACAAACAATTGTATATGCATCAGAATCAAAATCAGTCACTTCATCATAATGAATGATGATGTTTTTATTATTTTTAATTTTATTTGTTATATATTGAGCAAAAATAGTTCTATCTACCGCTAGACTATCACCGCTAGGAACAGCAGAAACCTCACTAGCTTCCATCATTAAAGAACCTAATTGCTTAATTTCTTCTTTTAAAAGACCACATGCATTATCTAACTTTTTGTTTTTTAAAGAATTAGAACAAACAAGTTCTCCAAATAAGTCAGTATGATGTGCAGGTGAAGACACTTTAGGTCTTTTTTCGTATAAATTGACAACGAAACCGTGATTAGCTAAAAAATTAGCAGCTTCTGATCCAGCTAGACCAGCGCCAATAATATTAATTTTCTTTTGTTCCATCTTTTTTATATGGTTCTACGTGAGTGCATTTTGGATAATTTGAACATCCGTAGAAAAGACCTTTTTTACTTCTTCTTAAAATAAGTTTTGCGCCACATTCAGGGCAAATTCTAGTTTCTTCATTATCAGGATTATCTATATTTTCAATATATCTACAATTAGGGAAGTTTGAACATCCAATAAATAATTGGCCAGTTCTTGATTTTCTGTATACTAAAGGCTTACCACATTGAGGGCACATTCTACCAACTTCTTTAGGTTGTTCTTTTTCTTCTTTTTTAATATATGTACATGTTGGATAATTAGCACAGCCAACAAAGTCACCATGCTTTCCATGTCTAATAACAAGATCTCCGCCACAAAGAGGACATTTTTCACCAGTAGTTTTTAATGGTTCTTTATAAATAATATCTTTTACAGTGTTGTAATGTTCAATAAATGGATAGTAGAAATCTTCAATAACTTTTAGTTCGTTAAGTGTTCCATCACTAATTTTATCCAAATTAGTTTCCATTTCAGCTGTATATTCAGTGTTCATCAAATCTTTAAAATATTTAGATAAAACATCACTTGTTAAAATTCCTTGTTCAGTTGGAGTTAAAACACCTTTTGTATTTGTTACATATTTTCTAGCGATTAAAGTTTGAATTGTTGAAGAATATGTTGAAGGTCTTCCAATTCCTTTATCTTCCATAAGTTTAACGATTTTAGCTTCAGAATATCTTACTGGTGGCTTTGTAAAATGTTGTTCGTGTTTTGTATTAATGAGTTCAAATTCCTCACCAATATCAAAAGTAGGAAGAATATTAGTATCATTATCATCGTATTTTAAAATATCATAGCCAGGGAAAAGAACACGTAACCCTTTTAATTCAAATTCAAGATGTGAATTATCAAAAGTTACAGTTGTAATTTCTTCAACTTTATCTTCCATTAAAGAACCTAAAGCACGGTTATAAATTAATTTATAAAGTTTATATTGATGATCAGTTAAATATTTTTTAGCAATTTTAGGTGTGATATTAAGATCAGTAGGTCTAATAGCTTCGTGAGCATCTTGTGCTAATTTAACGTCCTTGATTTCTTTTTTGCCTTTGTAATAATTCTCGCCATAATTTTTAATGATATAGTCCTTTGCAGAATTAATAAAAGTATCACTAAGTTTAGTACTATCAGTTCTGATATATGTAATTAAACCAACTAAATCACCATCAACTTCAATACCTTCATAGAGTTGTTGAGCAAGCATTGTTGTTTCTTTAGTTTTGAATCCGTACTTTGTAAAAGCATCTTGTTGTAATGTTGAAGTTCTGAAAGCATCTTTGCTTGATAAATTTTTCTTTGCAGTTTTTACATCATTAACTTTTACGTTTTCTTTTGTCCATTCAAAAACCTTTAATGCTTCTGCTTCATTAGACATTTTTGCAGTCTGACCATCAATTTTTGTTAATTTTAAAAGATATTCTTTATCTTTTTGAATATAAGAATCGACTGTCCAATATTCTTCGGGCACAAAAGCTTTAATTTCTTTTTCATGTTCAACTATCATTTTTAAAGTGACGCTTTGAACTCTACCAGCACTTTTACTTCTAAGTTTGCTTTGCATCAAACTAGAAAGTTTAAATCCCAAAATCCTATCTATAATTCTTCTTGCCTCTTGGGAATGAACTAAATTCATATCTATAGTACGTGGATTTTCGATTGCTTCACTTATACTATTTTTAGTGATTTCATGAAATTCTAATCTTTTTGTAGTTTCGATAGGTAGTTCTAAAACGCTTGCTAAATGCCAAGCGATAGCTTCTCCTTCTCTATCAGGATCGGTTGCAAGAATTACTTCATCACATTTCTTTTTTAATGTTTGCAATTTCTTAACAACATCTTTTTTGTCCTTATCGACAACATATTTTGGTTGGAATCCATTGTCTATATCTACCCCTAAACCACCTTTTCCTGAGATGGCTAGGTCTCTAATGTGTCCAACACTTGCTTCTACTACATAATCTTCACCTAAATAATGGCCAATCGTTTTACTCTTTGTAGGTGACTCAACAATAACTAACTTCATATTTACCTCGTTCAATAAATATATATATGAGGTAAACATTTGTCAAAAGGAAAAAAACACCCTTTTTCCTTTAAATATATAATATTTAAGATTTTTTACTAAAATAATAATTTTTGAAGAAATTATAATTTTCATCGTTAATTGGAACGATTACCATTTCCATTTTTCTTGGTTCTTTTATGTCTTCACGTGTCTTAATTTTAAAAACAACGATATTATTATCATCGCACTCGATTCTACTAGCAGATTCTAAATCTTTATCTTCAAGTTTGTCTTTAATTATTTTATATATAAGCATTATCATTTCTCCATAACATCTAAAATATCTTCAGCACTTTCAATTAAATAAGCACCTTCTTTAATTATTTGATTGCAAAAACTCTTTTTATTAAGTGAATAAGGAATTGCTCCTATACTTATGCCTTTTTGCAATGCATAATTAACTGTTGTTGAAGTTCCACTACGGTCATATGCTTCTGCGACAAGTAAAAATGAAGCCAAAGTCGCAATTAATCTATTTCTAAAAATGAAATTCTCTCTTTTTGGTTCATCTTTTTCTGGATATTCGCTTATTATAAGTCCACCATTTTTGATTATATTTTCATATAATTCTTTATTTGATTGAGGATAACAATAATCTATTCCGCTTCCTAAAACTGCAATTGTTTTTAGTCCATTGTCAAGTGCAGCTTGATGTGCTACTGAATCAATTCCTTTTGCCATTCCACTAACTATAATTTTGTCTTTAGGCAATCCTTTTATGATTTTTCTAGTTGCTTCTTTCCCATATTCGCTAGAATCTCTACTTCCGATAATTCCGATAAATTTCCTCGGATCCTCTTTTAATAAATTTATATCTCCTTTATAAAAAAGTACGATAGGTGGATTGTAACAACATTTTTTATAAGATTCAGGATAAATGTCATCATCCACAATTGTTATGTATTTAGAATCTAACTTATTTAGCGTTTCTTCCATATACGAGTCAGCAAACGCTTCGCGACTTCTAATAGCATTAAGCATTTTAGTGTAGTCGCCACGATATTTATAAGCTAAGATTCCTAGTAATTGTTTTGCCTTAACTAACATAAACAAAACCTCCTTTCATATAAGTACGACAGGAGGTTTTTTATTTTTTTTAAAAAAAGATGTTAAATTATTTTATTTTTATTAAACTTTTTATCGGTTCAAAGGTTTTACGGTGAAAGCCTTCAACAATTCCAAATTCTTTAATTGCTTCAATGTGTTTTTTTGTTCCGTATCCTTTATGTGATTTAAAACCATACTCAGGATATTTTTTATCATATTCATAAAGAATATGATCTCTTGTAACTTTTGCAATTATACTTGCGGCTGCTATGCATTCACATTTTGCATCGCCTTTAATTAAAGGAATAAGTTCTACATTAAATCCATCAAGTTTCATTGCATCAGTTAAGATTAAATCAAAATTAGATTTTAAATTATTGATTGCTTCTTTCATTGCAATTTTAGTTGCTTCATAAATATTAACTTCATCGATAATTTCAGGTGAAACAATTCCAACTCCATAAGAAATGCAATTTTCTAAGATTTCTTTATATGCAATTTCACGTTTCTTTTCAGTTAATTTTTTTGAGTCATTGATATGCTCGTTTTTATAGCCTGGTTTTAAGACGCATGCTGCAGCAACAACTGGCCCACATAAAGGACCTCTTCCTGCTTCATCAACTCCGACAATTAATTTAATTTTATCTGAATAAAATTGATCCTCATAATTTAACATAATCTTCCACCCTATCTAGTGTGTATGGCGCAACTTTACTTTCTTTAAAATCTTTTAAGAGTCTTTTAATTGCTGCATCTCTATCTAACTCACCACGTGATTTTAAAAGTCCATATCGAATAGCAATAATTTCATAAATTCTTTCTTCATTTTCGGTATCAAGTGGTTGATTTAAATATTGTTCAAATTCTTTTTTATAGTAAGTTAATAAAAACATAACTGCAAATTTAGCTAAATCATCATTTGGTAAAATTTCTTCTCTAACCGAGCCAATTAAAGCTAAATTAATTGCTGTTTTTTTATCATCATATTTAGGAGCTAAAATCCCTGGAGTATCCATTATAAATAAGGAAGAAGAAATCTTAATCCATGATACTGTTTTTGTTACGCCAGCTTTATTCGCTGCTTGAACTTGTTTCTTCTTTAAGAAGTTATTAATAATTGTTGATTTTCCAACGTTTGGAACGCCAACAATTATTCCTTTAAATAAAGGATTTACAATTCCTCTTTTTTTAGCTTTTTCTCTTTTTTCCTTTAATAATGTATCAAGTTCATTAGCAACACTTTTTATAATATTAATTTTAGAATTAACTTCGATTGCTCTCATTCCATCTTTTGTAAGGAATTTAGCCCATTTATGTGTTTGTTCTTTATCAGCTAAGTCTATTTTATTTAGAATAAATAATCTTGGTTTATTATCAAAAAGTCTTAAAAAGAAATTATTGATTGTTGAATATGGAGCACGACTGTCTAAAACAATAATAACAAAATCTGCCATTTTAGCTTTCTCAATTAAAGCATTACTGGCTTGCTTCATGTGTCCTGGATACCAGTGGATATTCGTTTTGCTTAATTCATCGCTATTCATGTAGTCTTCCTCCTACTAACAATTAAGAATATTTTATACCAAACTAATGTGTTTATTTAACTATAAGAATTATTTTTAGAACAAAAGTAATTAAATCTATAAAATTTAATTACCCCATCTTGGCAAATG
>UQXJ01000025.1 GCA_900545015.1 uncultured Mollicutes bacterium
ACAAATGGAATTAATGTTATTATTCCATTAAGAGCATGTCATGTTTTCTTCTACATATTTCTGCATTGATGAAAATTTGATTCAGTTAGTGCATGTCTTTTATTATCTTTTTTATCTTTTTTTATTTCATTTTAATTGACAAATATATTTTTAAAAGTTCTTGTTAGTCAATACATCAAAGCGTATTATATATAGATTTAATGAATATCCTCATTGAATGGACGGCTTGGGAACGCCTGTAAAGGCAGGAGGACAATATAATGTATCATTGGATAGATGATAAAGATTTTTTAAAAAGAATGCACGGAGTGTGCTCTGATTTAATCAACGAACTTGTACAATATATAAATAGTGAAGACTATCTAACAGTTGAAGCTCATCTTGTAGGAAGTGGAGCAAGAAAATTATTTACTCAAAATAATAATGAACCTATTGATATGGACTACAATTTAAATATTATCAAAATTGATGGTGATATAAATGATGGCAAACACATAAAAGAATACATAAAAAATTCTTTCAATATAATACTTAAAAACAATAAATGGAGCGATTGTAAAGATTCAACTTCAGCTTTAACTACAGAAAAACGCCATTTAAAAGAAGGCAACGCCACAGAATTTAGTATTGACTTAGCCATAGTACATGAAGATAACGATGGATCTTGGTATAGACTTATCCATAGTAAAACCGGGTATGTATTTATGGATAGATGGTATTGGGTTCAAGGCAGAAATTCAAAGCAACTCAAAGATAAAGTGTATAAACTTAAAAAAGCAAATTTATGGAGCAATGTGAGAGAAGTTTACTTAAAAAAGAAAAATAAATATATAAATGATAGTAATCATCCTTCCTTTGTTTGCTACATTGAAGCAGTAAATGAAATTTATTTTCAAAATTTTAAAAATCAAATATTCTAAATTTTATAACAAAATGCATAATTGAACTTTAGTGCAATAAGCTGCAGTAAAATTTAAAACTTAAGATATTGATTTTAGGAATACTTTTATAGTAAGCATTTCAAGCATACCAAAAGTGTCAATTGAATTATGTTTATGTTTACTTTAATCTAAGTTTTAGCTTATAACAAATAAAACAATCATTCCAATCATTGAAAGGACGAATGGAATTAATGATATTATTCCATTGAAAAGCATGTCATGTTTTCTTCTGCATATTTCTGCATTGATAAAAATTTGATTCGTTAGTGCATACTCTTTGTCTTCTTTTTCTATTGCATTATTAAAAGCTCCATTTACAGCTTCGCCTTGATTACGTTTAAGATTAGACAAATCATAATAATAATTATAATTTATTTTTCCATCATTATTAGTTTTCTTTTTTCTAGGAATTATTGCAAGAATAAAGAAACTCATAGAAATAAGGAAAGACAAAAGATAGATTACAAAAAAGATGTAACTAAATATTGTGTAATAAATATTTACTTCGCTTTTCGAGAAAATGCTTAATAAATCTATCGCTAATGCAAAAACAATACCAATAGCAGAAATTAATATTCCTGCTTTATTATCCATTTTATTAATTTGAGATTCTATTTCGTTAAAAATTTCTCTTTTTCTTTCTTCCATTACTTCATTCCTCCATCAATCCATTCATTAAAATCTTTTACTTTTATATCACACGAATGATAACCACCTAAGTTTTTTGCTTTGTGTCTTTTCCGTGGTTTAGACATATCATAGAGTGTCTTACAACTGTTGAATTGATTTGCAACAGAATTATAAAAAGAGTTAGAAAAAATTATTGGATCACTTATATCGCGACCAGCAATTCCTGAAAATTTTGATGCATGTGTCACTGCTTCACCTATCCACACCAAATTACTAATCTTTGTACCTTCTTTACCCGCCTTAATAACTAATTCTTTGCTAGTGGCAACCCCTATCCCAGCTGTAATAGTATCCATATTCTTTTCTAATAACATTTTATTAAGCATTTTTAAATAAGTGTTTATATAAAATGCTCTTTTTGCTATTTCATAATTCTCTTCTTTTAAAGAGTATGTATAGATAGCGTAAACACAATCACCTCTTATCCCAATTTCACGTAAATTATCACCATAATTCAATATTTCTAAAATTTCAGAAGTAAACGCTCTAATAATCTTTGAAGTTGACTCGTGTCTATGCTTACCAAATAAGTTTGTTGAATCTTTAATATCGACAAATAGTGCAGTCACATTAGAATAAAAACTATTTTCATATGTAAATTTACCAATTGTAGGAACTCTATCTAATGTTTTCACATTCTTTTCGCTTTTTAATATAGAAATTACCCTATTTCTTCCTTCTTTATAATCGTAATTCATAGCAAACCACCTCCTTTAAATAAGTTATAAGAATAATCAACTCTTTTTAAGTTAACTATTTCTTATACTTTGTTCATATCGCCATCTTTCTTTATTTATTTTTTAAAACCATTAAAAAGTTTCTTATATTATATAAAACTTAAGAAATGATTACTCTTTTTTAACAAGAATTAAGCACTCCGTAAAAACTTTTATGGAAGTAATTGACACTAATTTTAATGTTTAATTAAATATAAATAATTAGGAAGGCAAGGAAGACATGTTAAAAAGATTTGAAGTAGAAAATTTTAAAGGTTTTCAAGATAGATTAATTTTAGATTTAAATGCAAGAGACTATATATTTAATAAGGATATAGTAAAAGATGGGATAGTAAATAAAGGCCTTATTTACGGACAAAACGCTAGTGATAAAAGTAATCTTGGTATTGCTCTTTTTGATATTGTTTTACATTCAAGTGATAAAAAGCAATTACCTTTAAAATATCTTTCTAATTATTTGAATTTAAATTCAGCAAAAGAATATGCTGAATTTAAATATGTCTTTCAATTTGATAATGATGAAATTACATACATATATCATAAAAAAGATCCTTTTAATCTTATTGATGAAAGATTATTTATAAATGATAAGTTAGTACTTAATTACAGTTATTTTAATAAAGATAATAACTTCATTGATAAAGAAATATCTAGAAATTTAAAAATAGAATTAAACGACAATAAATTGTCAGTTTTAAAATTCATCTATAGAAATACGCCTACAAGGCCTACTTCACCTTTTAATAAAATGATGTCTTTTATTGATAAAATGCTTTGGTATCGTAACGCTAGTGATAATAATGAATATTCTGGTTTTACAAATGGTTTATTATTTATGTTCGATGACCTTTATTATTCTAATAAATTAGATGATTTTGAAAAATTCTTAAAAGAAAATAATATTGAATACAAAATTGAATGGGGAAATGCTAATGGGATGCATGAACTATTTGTTGTTTTTCCTAGAAATAAAAAAGTTCCTTTTCTTTCTATTGCTTCAAAAGGAACAAAATCACTCTTTTTATATTTTTATTGGAAGACAATAGCTTTTAATAAATTATCTTTCTTATTTATTGATGATTATGATGCATTTTTAAGTAATGAATTAGCTCAAAATTTACTTCTTGATCTAAATAAAAATACCAATTTTCAAACTTTATTAACATCACATAATTCGTATTTAATGCAAAACAAATTAACTCGCCCTGATTGTTGTTTTATTATCAATAAAAACAAAATATCTTCTTTGTCAAATAAAACTCAAAAAGAAATTAGAGAAGCACATAACTTAGAAAAAATGTATTTAAATGGTGCTTTTAATGAAGAATAAAGATTAGGTAAATTAACAAAAAGAATACATTTATAAAAAGCTGATTATTAATAAAAGTTACAATTTTATTTCATTTAAAAAGTAACCTCGCTAGTTGCTTTTTAAATAATATTAATTGTTTTTTAGTCTTTTACTTCTACTATTACTTAAATAAAGTATTAATCATCATCACAAAGTAATAATATTCCAGCAATTAAGTTTACAAAAAGCAATACACAAACATTAAAACCAGTTGTTAATATTTCTTCGCCTTTGTATGCTTTATAAACTTTAATTGTCATAGGAATACACCATGAGAGTGGAATTAACATCCAACCCATAGCAATCGTGCTTATTAAGCAAAAAACAAATGCAGCTAATTTCATATTTTCTTTACCCCCTCTTGTTTATTTCTATACTAAATAATATGAAAAGTCAAATATTTAAAATTATTAACATTGCACGAAATTATAATACAGAAGGAAAAAGTCAAAATAATTATAAAGTAAGCACACTTGTCACAAGATTCTCTTTATCTTTTTAAGTTTAGTAATGAATGAATGATATAATTTAATGGATAAATTTATCTTTCATAGAAATATTTATTTCATTCTTATTTTGATACGGATACGATATACGAATTGCATGAAACTGGCTGACCATTTTTATCGTTAATACTTATGCTAATCGTATATTTCCAAGTCGTCCCCCTTACTGGCACATTTTTAACAGAAAATATAAATGGCTTTAATGTTCCGTTTTCATACGAATAAGTTTGATCATCAGGCTTTATAATCAAATTTGAAGATGATTTACTAATACTCCACTTTATAGAATCTAGATCAAAAAATGATTCATCAGGCAGTAAATCTTTTATACTAATGATAACTTTGTTTCCGGAGTGTAATTTAGTTGAAACACCATTATTGCCATCTTTAATAGAGAGCGCAAGTTGAACCCAGAAGCCATCATCACTTTTGTTTACACCTACATATGCAACTCCTGAATTAATGTTCTCTTTAATAAAGTCTATTGCATTATAGGAAATATTACCGTTTGCAGTTAAAGAAATTTGATCATAATCACTATCTGAAACACTTGTTCCAGGTGTGCCTCTTACTTCCTTTGAAATAATTGAATTTGATGAAATTTTTAATGATGCACGATTCGATAAACACTTAATTAATCCACCAACCTCTTTCTTTCCAACGAAAGACCCTCCTACTTCAAAGTTACCACCTACTAAATTTTTAGGATAAATATGCGCCTCCCGGCCAATATTGTCAGTAAAAGAATCATATATCGCAAGTTTGTCTATAGAAAAAGATACATTTTCATTAACAATTAATGAGCCACCTGGTAAAATTTTCAAATTTTGACTGCTTGAAACATTAGCAACTTTATCTCCAAGGGAATATAACGTAATTTCTTCATAATATGATATTGGAAACAAAACAGTATCTGTTTTAACCTCTCTTGTTCCAAAATTAGGCACTGTCAATTTCATCGACATATATTGCATAGAAAAGTCTCCGAAAAAATCCAGTTTCATTTTCTCATATTGATTAACTATAATATTCCCAGAAGTATTTTTTAAAGAGTCTATGTAAGTCTCTGAAATCATATATGAGGCATTTTGAATGCAAATCATCGAACTTGTAGATGATGAAACGACAGATACATCACATTGATTGTTAGCATTGTTACCAAACATATTAGCGTTACCAGTGATATTTGCACCACCATTTGTTTTCATTTTAACCATTATATTAGGCATATATATTCTATTAAAAGGCGAAACTTCAAATTTTAGATTATTAATTAATCCATCGACCAAGCCTCCACCAAGTCCGACTAAAGCTCCACCACCTTTATTTTCTCTAACAACAAAGTTGGAAATTAGTTTCGAATTGGAAAAATTTTCAATGCCAAGTACTGAACGATTTGTTCCGATAATTCTTCCATGATTTTTTATAGTGCCATAATTTAACAACTGATAATTTATGGAATCATTCATTCCTTCAAGAACGATTTCACAAAACTTATCACAAGTTTGCCCTGCAGGTACTTGACTTCCTCCAGCACTACCAGTAATTCCACCAACATTAATTATTCCTCTGTTTATAATTTGAATATTTTTTCCAATTGTTATTTGAGTTGTTCTATATGTTTCAGGTTTTAGCAAAGCTTCTACAGTTGTTGCTGCATCCACAGCATCACTATCAGTACTAAACACTCCATTCTTCATCTTCCAGACTGCAAACTCCGATTCACTTTCAAAAGGAAGCGAAAGTGTTACTCCAGAATTAATTGTTATTGTCTTTTTTCTATTAGTTTCATTGTTCATTTTATAATGAACACCTGGAATTATATAAACAACTGGTTTTGCTCCAGCATTATTGTTCGCAATTTCTATTGCTTTTTCAATGCTTGTATAGTAGACAGATGAAGACCCATTTTTTATATATGCTACTCTTTCTTTTTCAGAATCTGACTTTTGCTCATATTGTTGAACCTTATCATTTTTTATAAGCCAATTGCTAAGTCCAACTACACTTGTAAATGCAACTGAAAAGACTGAAAAAAATAAAATTAAACGTTTTATTCTCTTCATAGTTCAACCTCAGCTTTAAAATTAAACCAGATTTTATTTCTGCTAATTTTCTTATAAAAATCAGTATTAAAAGATTCACCTATCGGAAAATTTTTAAAAGAATATTTAATATTAAAAGACAGTGAATTGCTTTCGAATCCAGAATCAATTTTAAATATAGCTTTAAAAGATTCAGAAGTTAATATATCTGCGTTTGATGGTACCAAATCATATGTAGATGAATTAGCATTTTTTACTAAAATTTGATCTTTATAGTTATTGTAAACAGTAGGAACATCTGTTTTATTTATAAAATTTGTAACGATGCTAATAGAATTAGTATTTTCAGGTAGATGATCTAATATTTTTTCGTTAGCAGGAACTTCAATTGAAAAGTTAATTATAATATCTCCAGAAGTTACTAAAGTATCATCTTTAATTACTCCATCTTTGCAGAATTCAAAAATATCAGCATTGCCGTATTTAATATAATTATTTATATCAATTACTTTACCAGTTGTAATATCTAAATTAGCTTCAGGATTATTTAATGGTCCAATAGACCAGCTAGAAAATCCAGTCAAAACAAGCGAGAGATTTGTTAAAAATAACAACCCCCCCCATAACCTTATGGGAAACACTGTTTTTAACTAAATTTCTTTTAAAATTCATATACACATTCTAACACAAATTAAACTAAGAAAATCAAAAAATAATAGTTTTAAAAAGTTTGTGAGCTAGAATGAAAAAGATAGGGGGTGTAAATTCACACCCCGAGTGTGAAATTTCACCCCCTTGATTTATTTTTACGTTTGTAAAATTAGATCAAGTCTAAAGCCCCTCGAAATTTTAATCCTTTATATATGCACCACGTTTATTTTAGTTTAAAATAAAGATGTGAAAAATAATGAAATTGAAATAATTGAATATCCTAAAATTAAGCATATTAAATTATTTGTAAATGAAATTACATCAGTAGAAAATCACATTCATAGTGAGTTTGAAATTTTATTATGTCTTAAAAATCCAGGTGTGATAAGAATTAATACTAACTCTTCTTTAATTAATGAAGGTGATATATTTTTCATTAATTCTAATGATGTACATTCAATTTCACATAAAGTTAGTGAAAAAAGCGAAATTGATATTCCAATTTTTCTTTTAATACAAGTTTCAACTAATTTTTTAAGGGAATACCTACCTCAACTTCAAACAACATCTTTTAAATCTTGTAATTTAAAAGATTATATAGAAGAAAATGAATTGAATGAAATTAAAAGCAAACTTATTAATGCTTCTATAAATTATTTAAATAATTCAGAACACTATAAATTAAACGTTGTCGAAGTTTTAGCTAGTTTCTTTTATGACCTATATAAATATGTACCATATGAAATTTTAAGCGAAACACGTAAACAAAAATTAAAAATTAAGAATCTACAAGTTGAACGTATTCTTTCTTATATTGATGCTAATTTTGAAGGCCCTATTAAACTAGAAGACTTAGCAAATGAAGAAAACATCACTTGTACTCATTTTTCTCATTTATTTACTTCATATTTTGGTATTACTTTTCAAGAATTCATCAATATTAAAAGAATGGAACAATGTATTAGATTGATGCCTAACAAAGAAAAGACATTAATTCAAATTTCTTATGAATCAGGTTTTTCTGATCCTAAATACATGACTAAAATGTTTTTAAAAAAGTTTGATTGTACACCAAAAGTCTATCGAGATAAGTATTTAACTTATTCAGACAATCAATTTTCTAGAGGGGAAAAATTAGAAAATATCTTAAGTGCTGAAGAAGCATTAAACGTAATTAATTCTTATATTAGCGAAAGAAAATAAATCATTCGTTTATTAATTTTTGTCTATATTCTGTTGGAGTCATTTTTTTAATTTCAATGAAATTACGATTAAATGTCCTTAAAGATTTATAACCACAGCTATACGCTAAATCGCTAATTGAAGTTGATGAATCATCAACCATTAATTCACAAACTTTATTAATTCTAAATTCATTTAAGAAACTAGAAAAATTCGTGCCTAAATCAGTATTAATGATTGATGAAAAATAATGGTAATCATATCCAAGATCTTTAGCTAATGATTTTAAATTTATTTCTTTTTGATAATTTTCTTCAACATATGTGAAAACATTTTGCATTAAAATATTGTATTTTTCATCTCTTTTAATACGTTCACTACCTTCTGTATATAAATAAACTATATAATACAAAACGCTCTTTAATAAGTAGTTATTGCAGGATTTTTTAAGTATTTCTATCACTTCTTCTGGCCTTTGAATTTCAAAAAATGGTTTCTTGGCTGTATATAAAAGTGCTTGTTTATTGTATTTAGCAACGTATGATGAGCCAAAAATAAGAATAAATATTTTTGAATGATTTTCAGTATGATAAGAATGAATTTGTTTAGGCAAAATTAATAAACCATTGCCTTTTTTAACTACATATTTATCTTTTTCAATTGTTACAGTAATTTCTCCTTCTTCGACATACAAAAACTCAAAAGAGTCATGAAAATGTAATCCAAAACTAAAGTCCGTATTGTATTGTCTATAGATGTAATCAAGTGAAGTTGATCTATCTTTTTCAAAAGTAATCATAATTAATCTAGCCTTAATTTTTGTCTATATACATTATATTGTGATATTAATATAAAGTCATCAAAAAAAGGCCGGTTTTTAAGCCGAGCCTTTTATGCTTTTTTTAGATTATTAGCCTAATGTTGGTTCAAATGGTAATTCGTCAGATCCACATTCTGTAAGAGCGAATCTCTTATTACTTGACCATGTCCATTGATTGTTAGTTTCTTTTACACAACTTGTTAATGTAATTGTGACGCCATCTGCTAAGTCTCCAGATAATGTATAATTACAAACCATTTCTTGTGTTTGATCACCTTGATAAGAGAATTTCCATAAGACTAAGACAGTTTCACCACTTCCGAATACGAAGAATGTATCTGAATTTTGTGAATATGGATTAGCTTTAGTTGAACTCTTGAAGAAACGTTTTTCAGGAATTACGAATGATCCATCTTTTAATGTTGGATTAATCTTTGCTGGTAATAAGCCAAATAAATCATCATCACCACTAATCTTACTAAGAACTTTGATAGCTTTGATTTTGCCTGTACCTACAAGTTCAATCTTAACAGTAGTTTCTTTACCATCGCTAGATACTGTCATTGTATCACTTGATTTAATGACATACTTAACGTTTTTAGCACCAAGCTTACCAGTAATTGTATTACTTGCTTCTGTTGCATCAAGTTGAATATCGTAAGATAAGATTGTTCTATTAGGCATCTTGATGTTAACTTTCTTATTAGTAAGATCTAATTCTGATTTAAGTGTTGAGATATCAAGAATTTCTTCTTTTTCTCCAAGTGTACGTTTTGCAACAACACCTGAGACATCGAGTCCATCGAGGAAGCGATAGCTCTTCTTAACTGCAGCATTTGATGTATCAAGTGAGTAGACACCAAGATCTTGACCGATATTTACTCTAATTTCATAAGCATATTTGCCCCAGTTAGCGATTACAGTTTGTTTGCCTAAGTATTCTTTTGTATCTGGAATAGTCCATGTAATATTATCATCAGGATCAAATATTGCACCTGTTCTTAAGTCATTTCTAACTTGCATTCCAGTCCATTTTGATGTGTCGATTGTCTCTCCATATTCATATGTTAAGTCATCATCACCTGTATCAATATACATACCAATTACTGGAGTATAGAGATAACCATTAATCTTAAGTGAACGAGTTCCCCAAGAGAAATCAAGTCTGATATCAGCTGTCCAGTCATAATATTTAGAATTTGATTTGATACACATCATATTAGCTGCTGTACCACGGTTATCAATCATTGCTAAACAGTCTGTTCCATCATCTTCAACGTTATACCAATAACCGAAGATATTTTTATTATCTTGGACACCATTATATAAACCATCATCCCATAAAGTAATGTAACCATATGTTTTTGAGTAGTTTCCTTGATATCCTTCAGCATAGAAACCTTCAAATTTATATACTGGGAATCTTTCATCATCATCGACTCTAGTATCTCTATTAGTTCCTACTGCTTTTTCAATTTCGTGAGTTGTTTTAGCAGCCCATGGATTTTCTGCTTTCTTATATTTTACTGAAGCAGGATCAAATGGATAATCAGTTACAGCATCCTTAAATACTTCTTTTACATTAATGCCAGAACTAGAACCATTATTTTCATAAGCATTATTCTTTGCTGAATAGCTAGCAATTGTTCCGCATGATGCAGCAGTTGAAGCTATTATAATTAAAGCACCAACGCTATAACGAATAATGTTTTTCTTGTTAAATACGACTTTTTGTTCGTTTTCTGTAGTTTTCATGAAGCTAGCAACGACTGCAATAACAAGAATTGTAACTTGCATGACTGTATAGAAAACATTTAATGGGAAGTTACCACCTTGGAACTCAACGTGATTAATTTGATCAGCGATTAAGTTAGGGAAGAGGTAAATTTGTTTCATAAATGAGAAGCACATTGCAAGGATTGCGAAGAAGTGAATCCATTTATGTTCAGGTAGAGCAAGAGCTACTACATCGATTGCAAAGCATAATAATGCACAGATACCCATAACTTCAGGAGTATGAGGTTTAGCATTGTTTGCCATTGCACCTTGATAAGTGCACATGAATATTATTCCAAATATTAATGCAAGTAATGCATCAGCAATAATTAGATAATATCCTATTTTTTTGTCTTTAAAGAAGTTTTTAATTTTTTCCATATTCTTCACCTCTATTTAGTCTCTTTTTTCTTAAAATATTCGGTAAATACAAACATAGAAATTGCTGCTAATGTTAATACACCAACGACTGAGTCAACAGTATATATAACAGGTTTCCACCATTTAAATGTTTCATCTGTTAATCCTTCTGCAACTTCACTATCACCCATCCAAGATCTTGATAAAGCGTACATAATATCTTTATTAGCTTTTTGGCATAATTCTAATAAGTAACCATCATCTGTATCTTGAATAGCTTTAATAATTTGATTTCCACGGTTTCCATCAAGACAGAATACTTCAGTACCACCAACGAGCATATCTCTTGTTGAAGTGTATGAACCTTCGCCTTGTAAAGCATCATCAATAACTAAGCCTTTATATTTCCATTCTGTTCTGAGAATTTCCTTAGTTAATGTTGTATGACATGCAGAATATGTTAAACCAATTCTGTTGTATGAAGTCATAATACCTAAGCCTTCACCTCTAGTTAATGCGCCTTCAAATGGTTTTAAGTATATTTCACGAATAGCTTGTTCGTTTGCAAATGTTGCAACACCTTGACGGTTTGTTTCTTGGTTATTTAAGAAGCAGTGTTTAATATTCATAATTAAACCTTTCTTTCTAGCTTCTTTAACAATGTTTGATGCAACGTAGTAGTTCATGATTCCGTCTTCTGACATATATTCAGATGCACGTGAACCATAAGGAGTTCTATTAATGTTAGCACCTGGAGCGTTAACAGCTGCAACACCACAGTGCAATGCTTCTTCACCATAGAAATAGCCAAATTTCTTTTGCATTTCATGGTCCCAAGTAGCTGTATAGATAGGTCCTGTAGCAAATCCAGTTGCCCATCTTCCATCACCATAACCGAATGGAGATAATAAACCTTCAGGTCCTTCAGCGATTGAGTTAGATGGTTTTGAAACTGAAGTAACTGCAAGAATACCTCTATTATCAGTCATTGAAATTGCTAAATCTTCAAGTGTCATTTGTTTAATGAATTCATCCCATTTTGGATCATCATATTCAACTTTTGACATATCAGCAAACTTCATAACATATGGATTTCCATCTTTATCTTTAAGTTGAACGCCATATTTAGTTCCTGCGCCTGCTGTATAAGATTCTGCATCAGCTGCCTTTGAATATTTTCTCATATCCATAGCAGTTTTCATCTTATCATTAATCTTTAATCCTACTAATTTCTTAGGGAATGTTGCTTGCCAATCTTTTCTAGTTAAATAAGTAATCTTTTGATCATCATTTGCCCAGTGGTTGACATCAGCATCATCAAATTTGTTAGTAACTTCAACACTACTATCATAATGTGAATATTTGTATGCATCTAATGCGCCTTTGATTTCAACTTTTTTAACTGAATCTAAGTCTGCATTATATTTAGCACCATTATGATCTAATAGAGCTGCAGATGGATCTTTTGTAGCGATAACGTTATTTAAAGCTTCATGAGCACCATTACCTAATGCAAAATAATAATCACCATCTTCAAGAATATATTGTTTCTTATTTAATCTATCGTAAGAAGCAAGGAAGTATCTATCAAATTCAATTGTTGTTGTTTTTGATTCGCCTGGTTCAAGAAGTAATTTGTCATAAGCACATAATTGAATAGCTGATTTTTCAACTAAATGTTCCTTATCATAATCTGTATAAGGTGTTTGACAATATACTTGAATTGAACTTCTTCCAGCAACCTTACCTGTATTTTTAACTGTTGCTTTTACTTCGAAAGTATCTTTTTCAGCATTATATGTAATGCTATCAAGTTTTTGATCAAATGTTGTATAAGATAAACCAAATCCATATGGATATGCGACTTCTCTATGATATGTCCAGTTATCTTCACCATCATAAGTTCCAGCATTTCCGTTAGCATTTCCTTTGCCTAAAACACAATCTTCATAACGTGTTTCGTAATATTTATATCCAACATAGATACCTTCGTTATATGAAACATAAGTTGATGATCTATCAACACCTGCATTTCCATCAAATCTAATATTACCAAAGTTTTGATATGCAGCTGAGTTTGAAGCATGTGCTGAGAATGTATCTGGAGTATGTCCACTTGGATTAGCTTCACCTGTTAAAAGATGAACAACACCTGAAAGTGAATAATAGCCAGGAACACCAAACCAAAGAACAGCATCAACGCCAAATTCTTCTTTATTTGCCCAGTCTAAGCTCATTGGCATAGCGCCATTAAGTAAAACAATAGTCTTTTTAAATTTGCCAGATTCTTTAATCATCTTAAGCAAATTAGCTTCGTTTTCAGTTAAATCTAAGATTCCATCTTTTGGATCGCTGTTTTCAGTACCAACTCTAACGAAAGTAACAATTGCAGCATCTCCAAAGATATCAAATGAAGCTTTAATACCTGGAGTATATGAGCTTAATCCTAATTCAGGAATTTCATTAACACTTGGTTCTCCACCACCTTTATAAAGATTCCATACATCTTTATTGTAGTTAAAGCCATTGCTTTCAAACGCATCATTTAAGTGGACTACAAGTTTTTCATTTGGTGCTGCTCCACCTGCTCCTGAACGTAAGCATAGGTGAGCACTATTACGACCAAAAAGTGTTACATTACGTTCCTTTTCTGTTAAAGGTAAAGCATTATTTTCATTTTTAAGTAATACAGCACCTTGCTCTTCTTGTTCTACACAGTAATTATAAGAGTCTTGGATCATTCGTTTCCAACCGGCATCCGATAAAGATCCATCTGCTTCTGCATAGTCTGAACGTTTTGAACTAATTTGACGAACGTTAAGTCCAAGAACGTCATTAATTAAGCCTTCATTATCCATAGCAACTTGTGTTGCTGATGCAAGGGATGTTGTTAATAATAACCCTATTGATGATAAGCCTAACCAAAATTTACTATTTTTCATAGACTTTCCTTTCTGTGCTTGTTGCACAATTAAACAACAATTTGTTTAATAATTTTATATTATAATTTTGCTTCATGAAAGCGCTTACAAACATGACAATCTTGCGATTTTAATACAACTATTTAATGAAATTAAATTTTCTTATGTTTTAATTTAATTTTCAATAAATTGTTAATTAACATACATAAATAATGAATTATTTATTCTAAAAAGTCAAAAAATAGTTTATTTTTGTCCTTTATATAGCAAAAGATGGCACTAAATGCCATCTTTTCACAAGGAGAAAAATGCTTTTTACACATTTTTGAAGCCAAAATTAAATATAGGACTATCTTGCGTAATTTCTTTAAAATGAATTTATTACTTAAGATAGTGTAAAACTATAGAAATTTGCTTTTCCTTTTAAATGGAAAATAAATTTCAAAGAATGGACTCCTGGTTTTATATTTAAGTCTGAAAGATATCTTTTTTTGTCGCACCTTGAGATATTAAATTTAGCAACTACATTGTTAGATTCATCGACTACTTCAACAAATCCAATACTCGTTGAACTTAATTCAATTTCTATTTTTTTAGCTGTTTCAAACTTGAAATCTTTAAATGTAACTTTTGTTTCATCACTTATATTTGTAATAAATTGATCAGGATTTTCTTCTCTATCAACCCCGCTTTGTGTGAAGTAAGGTCTTCCGCATCCTTTAAATACACTATAGAAAGTTCCACCTTTTTTACATTCTAAATTGCAAGCTATACGTGCTTCATATGTTCCAATATCTTTTAAAGGTTCTTTGTTTAATCCACGAGATGTAATAGCAACTTGAGGAATTGAACCATCTTCTAAAATATTAATCTTTTCAGCACATGCTTGACGTGAAAAACAATTTCTATTTGTTTGTCTATGATAAAAAATATAATGTTCATTACCTATAGAAAGAATTGAACCATGTGTGTTTCCTGTCATATTTTTAGCGCGTTTAACGTCTTTTGCATCTCCTAATCCAATATCACCATTTGATACGATTGTTCCACCATATTTAAAATCATGGTCTGGATAGTCTGATATTGCATAGCATAATTCATGACCATTAATTGAAGAATAAATAAAATAATATTTATTATTTATTTTTCTTAATGATGAAGCTTCAAAGAATTCGTGTCCATAATAAGGGGTTCCCTTTGAATTTCTAAATGATTTAACTCCAAATGTATGTGGATTTTCTTTGATTGTGCACATATCTTTTTCAAGTTTTATGCAAAGTGGACCTTCAGCGACCATTTTTTTGCCTAAGCTAACAAAAAATCCAACAAATCCTCCTGGACAAAATCCTGAATAAAGATAAACGTTATCTCCTTCAACATAAATTCCTGGATCAAATTGGAATCCATCGCCTTTCTTTTTTCCTAAAATTGTTCCATCTTTGTATTTTACATGACTATAAAATTCAAATGGACCAGCTGGTTTATCACTTTTTGCAACGCCGATTATTCCTGAAGCATTAACACTATAATATAAATAATATTTTCCATCAGGACCTTGAATACAATCTGGAGCATAAAAAGCACGTTTCTTTTTATTTAAAGGATCTTGTGTTTTCTTAAAAATAACGCCTTCATATCTCCAAGATGATAAATCATCTATTGGAGCTGAATAGGTGACATAGTCACCTAAGCAGAAATTCTTTCCATTGAATAAATCATGTGAACCATAAATGTAAACTCTTCCATCGAAAACTCTTGGTTCAGCATCTGGTATATATTCAAATGATGGTAAATACGGATTAAATACTTGTTTCATGTCCATTACTTCCTTAAATCTTTAAGTGCTGGATATAATTTCTTAAAAATTTCATATTTTTTAGAATAATAATCCATTTTATTTTTATTTGGTGTAATTATTTCTTTTGTTTTTACAATTTTATTACATGCTTCGAAAGCATCTTTATATATTCCATCTCCAATCATAGCAAGCATTGTTGCTCCATATGATGGGCCTTGGTTTGTTTTTAATATATGAATTGGTAAATCTAAAGTATCAGCAACAATTTGTACCCAAGTTTTACATCTTGCTCCACCACCACAAATTGTAGCAAATTCAGGATGTACTCCACTTAATTCGGCAATTTCTAAACAGTCTTTTAAAGCAAATGTTACGCCTTCAAGTACTGCTTTAGACATATCACCACGACTTGTTGTTGCACTTAAATTTATAAATGCTCCACGTGCATTTACATCGTTATGAGGTGATCTTTCGCCTACTAAATAAGGTAGAAATATAACATCACTATCTCTTAGATTGTATTCATCTTTTAAATAATCATCATCTTGAATGATATCTTCTAACCACCATTTTCTACATGAAGCTGCAGATAAAATACAACCCATTAAATGATAATTGCCTGAAGCATCGCAGAAACTATGAAGAGCATTATTTTTATCGACACTAAATTTATCATTACTAAAGAATACCGTTCCACTTGTTCCAAGTGAAATATTACAAGCTTTATTTCCGATTGTTCCAGTTCCTATTGCAGCAGCTGCGTTATCCCCAGCTCCTGCAATAACTTTAACATCATGTTTAAGACCTAATTCTTTTTTAATTGAATCTTTTAAATTTCCAACTACTTCATATGATTCAAATAATTTAGGTAAATTGCTTTCTTTAATATGACAAATGTCTAACATTTCTTTAGAATATCTTCTATTTTTAACATCAAGAAGTAACATTCCTGAAGCATCAGATACATCTGTTGCAAAAACACCTGTTAATGAATAGATTAAATAGTCTTTAGGCAACATTATTTTATTTATTCTTTTAAAATTTTCAGGTTCATTATTATAAACCCATAAAATTTTTGGAGCTGTGAAGCCAGGGAAAGCAATATTACCTGTATATTCAGATAACTTCTTAGTGCCAATTACATTATTTAAATACTCGGTTTCTTTAACGGATCTACCATCGTTCCATAAGATAGCATTACGTATGATTTCATCATTATCATCAAGCATTACAAGACCATGCATTTGGCCACCAAATGATATGCCTCTTAAGCATTCTTTGTTTTCATCATTTAATAATTCTTTTAAAACAACTAGACATTTTTTTAGCCAATCTTTTGGGTCTTGCTCTGAATAATTTTCTTTTGGGAAATAAATTGGATATGACTCAGAGTGCTCCTTTAAAATTGTGCCGAACTCATCGACAAGTAGCCCTTTAACAGAACTTGTTCCTAAATCTAATCCAATATAAGTCTTCATTTTATTCACCAAACATTACTTGATTCATTACTTCTTCTAAGTATTCTTGTCTTCCAGAACCTGGATCTTTACATGCTTTTTTCTTTAAAGCATAATCTGATAATTCTTCAAGTGTAACTTCATTAGCTCTAATTTTAGCACCAATTCCTGTTTCAAATGAAGAGTATTTTTTCTTCTTGAATTCATCGATTCTTCCGTCTTCGATGATTTTTGCTGCATTAATTAAGCCTAAAGCAAAAGTATCCATACCTAAAATGTAGCCTTCAAACATATCTTCGACAGTATTTGATGGCCTACGGTTTTTAGCATCAAAGTTAAATCCGCCTGTTAAACCATTGCTATTAATAACTTCAAGCATTGCTTTAGTTGCGCTATAAACATCAAATGGGAATTCATCTGTATCCCAGCCAAGTATTGGATCACCTTGGTTAGCATCAATTGAACCAAGCATATTGTTAATTGCTGAAATTCTTAAATCATGTTCAAATGTGTGTCCAGCAAGTGTTGCATGGTTTGCTTCAATATTTAATTTAAAATCTTTATCTAAGCCATATTGTTTAATAAAGCCAATAGCCGTTGCAGCATCAAAGTCATATTGATGTTTCATTGGTTCTTTTGGTTTAGGTTCAATATAAAAATCACCTTTAAAACCAATTTTTCTACCATAATCAACTGCTAAATGCATTAAATGAGCGATATTTTCTTGTTCAAACTTAACATCAGTATTGAGTAAGTTTTCATATCCTTCTCTTCCGCCCCAGAAAACATAGCCTTTTCCACCAAGTTTAACTGTGATATCTAAAGCTTTTTTAATTTGAGCAGCAGCAAAGCAAAATACTTCTGCACTATTAGATGAACCTGCGCCGTTCATAAAGCGAGGATTTGAGAACATATTTGCTGTTCCCCAAAGACATTTAATTCCAGTCTCTTTCATCTTTATTAATATATAATCGCTTATTTCATCTAAACGTTTATTAGTTTCGTTAATATCTTCACTTTCAGGTACTAAATCAACATCATGGAAGCAGAAATATTTAACCCCAAGTTTTTGCATAAATTCAAAACCGGCATCAACTTTAGCTTTTGCGTGTTCCATTGTTCCTTTTTCTTTAGCGCCGAATGCTTTATTGATAGTGTCTCTTCCAAACATATCAGTGCCTGATGCGCCAAGATTGTGCCACCAAGCCATTGCAAATGGAAGCCATTCTTCCATTGTCTTACCTAAAACAACCTTTTTTGCATCGTAAAATTTAAATGCTAATGGGTTTTTAGATTTTGGTCCTTCAAATTCGATTTTTTTAATTGTTGGGAATTTTTCCATATTATTTACCGCCTTTATTTACTTAAATTTTAAATATTTAAAGCACTGCGAACAATCGCAAAAGTTTTTTACGACTAGACAAAAGTTAAGATTTTTATAAATATTTTTAAATAAGAAAAGCATTTAGTTTTCGTTCAATAGCATCTTTTATATAAAAAGGAAAGTGATTCCAGAACACTTTTCTTAATCATTTTAATTTGAAAATTTAGAAAATTAAACACTCTTTATTTCAGGAATTTTGTGATTTTTTGAGCAAAAAAGGTCGGAATTTTGTGATTATTATACTTAAAATATTCGGAATTTTGTGATTTTTAGGTTAAAAATAGTCGGAATTTTGTGATATAATTTATCAAAAGAGGACAAATACATGCTTAAAAGAAAGATAAACGAATACTTAATAGAATGGAAAAATAGCAAAGATAAATTACCTTTAATTGTAAAAGGCGCAAGACAAATTGGAAAAACAAGATCCATCAAAGAGTTTGCAAAAGAAAATTATAAGAGTGTTATTGAAATTAATTTTGTTTTAGATAAGCAATATAAAGACATCTTTGATGAAGGATTTGATGTAGATACAATTATCAAAAATATTTCTTTAAAAAATAGAAATGCTGTATTCATTCCTGGCAAAACATTAATCTTTTTTGATGAGATTCAAGAATGCATTAATTGTGCAACAAGTTTAAAGTCTTTTAAGTTAGATGGAAGATATGATGTAATTTGTTCTGGTTCTCTTATGGGAATTAATTATAAAGAGATTGAGTCCGTAAGTGTTGGATACAAAGAAGACTACAATATGTATTCAATGGATTTTGAAGAATTTTTATGGGCAAGAGGTTTTTCTAATGAGCAAATCGATGATTTATATAAAAAAATGATAAATCTCGAGCCTCTATCTGATCTAGAATTTAACACTTATCTTGATGTATTTCATGAATATATGGTAATAGGGGGAATGCCTAAGGTTGTTGATACTTTTGTTACAAATAATAATTTTCAACATACATTAAAACTCCAAAGGCAAATCATCCTTGATTATGAAGAAGATATAACAAAATATGCTGGTGGATTGGACAAAGCAAAAATTTTAAATGTTTATAGAAAAATTCCTCTTTTCTTAGGACAAGATAATAAAAAATTTCAAATCTCAAAAGTTGCTCATGGTGCAAGAAATAGAGAATATATCGGTGTTGTTGATTGGCTCGTAAATGCAGGTTTTATTAATCAATGTTTTTGTTTAGAAAATCCTGAACTTCCATTAAAAGGAAACTACAATCCAGAAAATTATAAACTTTACTTTATGGACACAGGCTTATTAGTAGCTTCATTAGATGATGAAGCAGCTGATGATTTAATGGAAAGCAAAAACTACGGGACTTATAAAGGCGCAATATATGAAAATGTTGTTAGTGATATGCTAGTTAAAAGTGGTTATCCTTTGTTTTTCTATCGAAATGAAAAATCTACAATTGAAATGGATTTTTTTGTAAGAGATCATAAACATTTAATCCCTGTTGAAGTTAAAGCAAGAGACAGGGCAACCATTTCTTTAAATAAAATGATTAATGATGAAAAGTTTAAAGATATAAAATACGGAATTAAATTTTGCGAAAAAAACATTGGTTTTAATGAGAAATTCTATACATTTCCATATTTTTTGGTGTTCCTATTAAAACGTTTTTTAAAAGAAAAACAAATCTAATATTTTTAAAAAAAATCCTTTTTTGCAGTTGCGTGCTCTAAGTATCGATTTCATCGATGTTTTTTCCATAAAAAGTCCTAAATCGTAACTTTGCTGGTGTCGAAATAGCTCTTTTTATAAAGTATTCAAGTTTACTAGCAACAGACATTGTAGGTGTTAAAA
>UQXJ01000026.1 GCA_900545015.1 uncultured Mollicutes bacterium
TGACGTTGTATTCTTTGTTTGTACATCTATTTAGTTTTCAAAGATCTCTTGCACTGATTGATTCTATCAATCTTAACGAAGAATTAATTCTTCGAACAAGTGCTCAATAATTATATCGAAGTGATATAACTGATGTCAACAACTTTTTTAAACTTTTTTAAATCTTTTTTTGAGAGATTTTTAAGAAGTTCGGTAATTTGCGACAACTTCAAAATGATACACCCATAGAACACATGAAAGCAATAGTTTTTTTAATATTTTTTAAAAAATTTTTAAATAACGCTTTTTAACGAAAAAATGCTAGTTTTCTAGCATTTTTATCTAATTATTGAATAAGGACATGAGCTCCTTCATCTTTTTCTATTTTTTTATTTTCAATAACGAAAGCTTTTTCTACTCTCTCTTTTATTGACAAATAAATCGATTCTTCTTTATTTGTATATAAGGTAGCTAATAATTCGCCTTTTTTAACTGAATCGCCAACTTTCTTATTCAAGACGATACCGGCACTCATATCAATAGTGTCATCAAGAGTTTCTCTTCCTCCTCCTAAATGCATCGAAGAAATTCCAATTTCAAGAGCATTTATCTTATTAACAAAGCCATCATTAGGTGAATATACCTTAATAATATTTTTACTAACTTCAAATTTTGATGGATCTAATATATAAGATGTATCTCCACCTTGCCATTTAACAAATTCAACAAATTTATCAAATGCTTTTCCATTTTTAATATTTTCAATTAAAGCTTCACGAGCTTTATTTGTGTCATTAAAGATTTTTGCTTGGCAAAGCATGATAGATCCACTATATAAACAAAGTTCATATAAATCTTTCGGACCATTGCCATGAAGTGTTTCAATAACTTCTTTGATTTCAAGATTGTTGCCAACAGCTTTTCCTAAAGGTTCATCCATGCTAGTCACTTCTGCTTTAACATCTTTATTTAAATGTTTGCCAATATTAACCATTGTAGCTGCTAGTTTCTTAGCGCTTTCAATATCTTTCATAAAAGCGCCATTGCCATATTTAACATCAAGTAAAATTGCATCGCTTCCGCTAGCAAGTTTTTTGGACATAATTGAACTCGCAATTAAAGGAATTGAAGCAACTGTTCCAGTAACATCTCTTAAAGCATAAAGTTTTTTGTCTGCAGGAACTAATTTTGCGTTTTGTCCAATAATTGCAATTCCAATTGCTTTAACTTGTTTTTTAAATTCTTCTTCAGTTAAATTGATTCTACATCCTGGAATAGATTCAATTTTATCAAGTGTTCCACCCGTATGTCCTAAGCCTCTTCCACTCATCTTAGCAAGTTTTGCTCCTAAAGATGCAACCATTGGTCCTAAAACAAGTGAAACTTTATCACCAACTCCACCAGTTGAATGTTTATCAACCTTAATTCCTGGAACATCACTTAAATCAACAATGTCACCACTTAATCTCATTTCTTCAGTAAGTGTTGAAATTTCTTTATCATTCATTCCATTAAGATAGATTGCCATTAATAATGAACTTGCTTGGTAATCTTTAATAGTTCCATTAACATAATTTTTTATAAAATAATGAATTTCTTCATTTGTTAAAGCCATTTTATCTCTTTTATGGCCAATAATTTCTAAAATATCCATAATGACTCCTATGTCTAACTTGATAAATCAACTATAATAATAAAAGTTATGAACTTCAAGGAAAATTTAGCATTTTATTTAGAAGAAAACTTTGTTGATGAATTAATCGATTCACTTAATGATACGCGTGTTAATTCACTTATTTTAAATACAAATAAAATCGATAAAGATACATTCGTTAAATTATTTCCAAAAATAATTCCTCATTCATTTTTAGAAAATGTTTTCTATTATAATAAGGAAGATTACGAATTCGGAAAATCATTTTTATTTACAAACGGTGCATATTACATCATGGATACATCAAGTATGCTTGTTAGTTATAATCTTAAAATTAATGATAATGATAAAGTCTTAGATCTATGTGCAGCGCCAGGAGGCAAAACAATTGCTCTTTCTCTATTTAATAAAGATAAAAACTTTTATATTTTAAGTAACGATTTAAGTTATAAAAGAAGTCTGGAATTATCAAAAAATATTGAACATCTTGGTTTAAAAAATGTTCTTATTTCTAATAGTGATTTTAGTAAAATTTACAATCATTATTTAAATACTTTCGATAAAATTATTGTTGATGCACCTTGTTCAGGAAGTGCAATGTTTAGAAAAAACGAACTTGCTAAATTAGATTGGACAATCGATAAAGTTAATAAATTAAAAAGCGAACAAATTAGCATCTTAAATTATGCTTTAAAGATGCTAAAAAATGGTGGTAAATTAATTTATTCAACATGTTCTTTTAGTTATGAAGAAGATGAGGGTGTAATTTTAGAAATTTTAAAAGAAAACAAAGATGTTTCTGTTCTTCCTTTTACTGAACACGAAGGATATTTTCATCATAATTCATTAAAAGAATCCATTCACCTTTTTCCTAATTTATATAAAGGCGAAGGCCAATTTATGTGTTTATTAACTAAAAATAATGACGAAGTTAATATAACTTATAAAAATAAGCCAAATATTAAACATAAAAATTTATTAAATAGTCTTAATTATAATAATGAAGTCATTATTGATGATGAACTTTATTTTTATAACGCTTTTATCAATACAAAATACTTAAATGTAATTCGCTATATGCTCGATGCCTATCAAATAAAAAAAGATATTTTTATTCCTTCATTTCATCTTGCTCACGCAATAAATAAAAGTGATATTAAATTAGATGAAAACGAAGCTAAAAAATATCTTCATGGTGAGGAACTCACCAAAAAATTAAATCTTAAAAACGATTATTATATCGTTTCATATTTAAATGTTAATTTAGGTTATGTTAAATATGTAAATGGAAAATTAAAGAATTTATATCCTAAAGGTTTAAGACGATAAATTATTTATTTAAAGTTAATAAAATTTCTTTATTCTCTTTAGCGATTTCAGTAACACCTTTTTGGCATTCTTCATGTGCTAATTTGCTTAATTCAACAGTTGTAATATTTTTATAATCTTCAGAAGTATAAATTTTATCTAATTTTATAGAAATTGGATATTTTTTATTTTTATCTTTTGAATCTAAAACTCTTTGAGTTCCGAAAAGTGAAAAAACATAAACTGGTCGACTATTTTTCATTGCAGGTTTAAATGAACCATATTTAAATTCATGTACTTCTTCTACCTTTTCTTTATTTCTTGTTCCTTCAGGAAAAATAACCCAATCAATATTTTTATTTTCGCTCATTTCTTTTTGAACTTTCATAAAAACTTTAAGTTGCTGCTTTAAGTCTGCTCTATCTAAAAATTCTCCAGATAAAGCTTTAACAATTTTTCCAACAAATGGCATTTTTAATGATTCTTTTTTTGCAACAAAAGTTAAAGGTCTTTTGCTTAAAGCAATAAAAAGAACTGGATCAATAAAACTTAAATGATTAGCAACAAAAAGTCTGCTTCCTTCCTTATCATTTTTATAGAATTCATCTAATGAATATTCGTCATAAGAAACTTTAAAAGCTAATAAAATTTTTCTAAGCAATTTTTGCACTCTATTAAAGCGCAAATTTATATCATATTTTTCTGGGTGTCTACTATATTTTAATATCCAGCTAAAGTAGCTATAAATTAACATAGGTCCACATTTTAAAATTACTCTTAAGTATTTAAACATAACTATTTCTCTTTTTTTACAAATATATTTCCTTGATATGGTAATAAATTTACATTCATTACATAAACATCACTATTATTTAAATGTCCAGATCCTGAAACATCTAATAAATAATAGCTATTTAGGCTGATAGGCACGACAGTATTTGTTGGATTTATTGCAACAAAGAATTTATATGTGCTATCAAGCGATAATTGTACACCAAACGCACCATTATTCAAATTTATGAATTCGTTGCTCTTAGATAGAACTTCTGATTTCTTAAATTTAAAGAATTTTGGTGAATTAGCTTTTCTTCCTTCAATTAAAGACTTTAAATACATTGCGTGTTCAAATCTTTTATCTAAAACCGAATAATCAAATTTATTAAATTCATCACCTGCATTATATGTATTATCTCTCATCTTTTTGGATAATCCTATTTCTTGTCCAGCATGTATAAAAGGTATACCTAAAGCAGCAAAAACTCCAAAATTACATAAATCTAAAATGTGTAATTTTTCTTCTTCACTTGCTCCTTCTTTTTCTCTAGAAATCTTATCAAATAAAGTACAATTATCATGGCATTCAAGATAATTTACAGATTGATTTATTGAAGAAAATCTAGGTTCATAACAATAAGAAACGCTACTTCCTAAAAAGCAAAATTTAAAGCCTTCAAGGAAAGAAACATTCCCTAAAAGATATCCTGGGTAACTATTATTTTTGATATCATTATTTCCACGAACAACGTCTCTAAATGTATCATTAAAGAAAGCGATTCCTGGAGTTTTAAATGAATTATAAATAGTACATTTTTTACTTCCTGGAAGGTTAGTATTCATATCCCATCCTTCTCCATAAATCATTGCATCCTTTTTAATTTCTTTACATTTTTTCTCAGCTAAAAGCATCGTGTCTATGTCGATTAAGCCCATTAAATCAAATCTATATCCATCAATTCCAAATTCTTTCATCCAATAAACTAATGAATCAATGATTAATTTTCGAACCATCTTTCGTTCAGAATCTAAATCGTTTCCGCATCCACTTCCATTACATAAAGTACCGTTTTTATTTTTTCTAAAATAATAATTTGGAACAATTTTCTCAAAAGTAGAGACTTCATATGAATAAACATGGTTAAAAACAACATCCATATTGATTTTTATGCCGTTTTTATGAAGTGCAGCAACCATTTTCTTTAATTCAATAATTCTTGAATATGGATCATTAGGATTTAATGAGTAGCTTCCTTCAGGTACGAAATATTGTTGAGGATCGTAGCCCCAATTGTATGATTTATCAGGATTCAATTCGTCAACAGTTTTATAATCATAAATAGGTAAAAGTTGAGCGTGTGTAATGCCTAAATATTTTAAATAATCAAGGCCACAAGGATTTCCACCTTTTGTCTTTCTCTTTTCTTCAGTAAGTCCTAAAAATTTGCCTTTATTTTCAATATCAGTTGTTGAATCGATTGTAAAATCTCTCACATGAAATTCATAAATAATCGCTTCATCATTGTTATCAATTGTTCTAGGAACATCATTATAAAGTTCAATTTTTGTTTTATTAAAATCTATAACACAACTATCTCTTCCGTTTGCGCTACTTGCTTTAGCATAAGGATCAGTTGTTATAAAATTTTGTCCACTATTTGTAACGGAATATCTATAAAAAGCACCATCATAATCGCCTTCCAAAGTGATTTCATAAACACCTTTTTCACCTCTTCTCATCTTATAAGTTTTGAAGTTATCATTTAAATTCTTTTTTATAAAAAGAGAGACTTTACTTGCAAGAGGTGCCCAAACTTTAAATATAGTTTTTTCATGTGAATAGCTTGCGCCTAAATCATCACCATCATAATAAAATTCATCATCAAACCCAGGGAAACCAGTTGCTTCATTTACGTTTAATGGGCAAACTCCAAAATTACGGCAAGCAATTTGATATGAATTGCCTAAAATTATTTTTTCTTTTGTTTTACATTCATACAAAACAAGTCCATTAAGATAATGTTGTTTTATAATATCAAGTTTAACAATTTGATCACTATTTATTATGAGATTAAATGGAGAAGTGTCTTCTTTATTAACCTCAGAAAAAATTGCAATTCTAATTGTATTGTAATCAACTAAATTTGCTCCGAAAAATGTATCAATCATGTAATACTACTCCTACGCAATAATCCATTTCATGGCTAAGTGATGCGTTATATTTTTCACCATTAAATTCAACGTGAATCGCCCCACTTTTTTCTTTAACAATAACGATAGTTTTTAAATCAAAATCTAAAACGCCATGTTTGATGGATTTCAAAAAGGCTTCCTTAACACAAAAACGACTTGCTAAATATTCGTCCTTTTTGACTGAACTATTATACTCGATAAGTTCATTTTGTGACAAAATCTTTTTTGCAAGTGCGCCTTTATCTTTAAATCTTGGTATGTAAGTTAAATCTATGCCAACATTCATTTCTATCTACTAAATTTTGTATAATCCATGGTTGATTGTTCAATGGAACCAGTATCACTTCCGTTTTCTCTTTCTGGACCAGGATTAAATCTTATAACTTTTCTTCCTTTAGAATTATTAGGTTCATTAGCATCGCTAACATATCCATCTTGAACAAGCATTTCAAACATTTTACTAGCTCTTGGATAGCCTAAGCCAAATTCTCTTTGAATCTTAGACATTGAAGTATATTCTTGTGTGCAAACCCACTTCTTAATTTCTTCATATTTTTCATCATATGCTCTTTCTTTTTGATCTTCCAAATCATCTGAACTAGCAATGCATTTGCTTCTTTCTTCGAGATTCAAGAATCTATCATCATAAGAAACATCATTGTTTTCTTTTAAGAAGTCGACAACAGTTTTAATTTCTTTATTGTCAACAAAACAACCTTGGCAACGAATAAAGCTTACTTTAGAGATTAAGCTACAGCTAACAAGCATATCGCCTTTTCCTAAAAGTTTTTCAGCGCCACCTTCACCTAAAATAGTGACTGAGTCAGTTGAACTTGCAACTGATAGAGCGACTCTAACAGGTAAATTAGCTTTAATTGTACCCGTAATAACATTTGTTGTTGGACGTTGTGTAGCAATAATCATATGAATACCTGATGCTCTTGCTTTTTGACCAATTCTGACAATTGGTTCAGCACACTTTCTATTAGTATCCATTAGGTCAGCAAATTCATCACAAACTAAGACAATATAAGGAAGTTTTTCTCTTCCATTTTGAAGAGCTTCAGCATTATATTGTTGAATATTACTAACACCAAGTTCTTCAAACATTTGATATCTATTTTCCATTTCATCAACAAGTTTTAATAATGCAACATAAGCCTTTGGTGGTTCGCTAATTGGTGGGCAAAGTAAATGTGGCATTTCTTTATATTTAGAAAATTCAACTTTTTTAGGGTCAATCATAATCATTTTTAAGCTATCACAGCTATTTCTCATGATTAACGAAAGAATAACGCTATGCATGAAGATTGATTTACCACTACCAGTAGTACCACAAACGAGTAAATGAGGGAAATCCTTAAAATCAGCTTGAATAAAATTGCCACTAATATCTTTTCCAAAAGGAATATATAAGTTTGTTTTTTCATTAGATTCAGGAAGAGCTTCAAAGCAATCTTTAAAGTTCACCATACTTATCTTTTTATTTGCGATTTCAATACCACTTGTAGTTTTTCCAGGAACAATCGGAACAAATCTACAATCTGTTCCACCAAGCTTAATTGATAAATCGAGTACGATGCTTTGAATCTCTTTAACAGATGCACTCTTTTCAGTTTCAAGTTCATATCTTGTAACACTAGGTCCAATTGTATAAGAAACAACTTTTGCTCTTACCTTAAAGTCATCCAAGATTGAATTGATATTAATCATTGTTTGTTGAGCATTAATTTCATTTTCTTTATCGGATTCTTTGGAATCTCTTATTGCTAATAAATTAGTTGAAGGATAGACAAATTTCTTCTTTGTTTTAGTTTTAATTTTAATTTGATTTTCATAATTTGTCTTTTGAGGTTGAACAGGTTCTGGAATAACTTGAGTTTGATGAACAGGCATTTCAACTTTAGGTTCAGCATAGGTTTTGTTCTCTTGTTCAACTTGTGGTTCATTTCTATAAATTTCTTGGTTTTCAGTTTTAAAATCACCAAAATCATTATTATCATTAATTAAATTGTCTTCATTAAGTTCTTCATATGTTTGTACACTTTCGACTTTAGGTTGATCATATTTTTCAACAACTTTGTCAATATCAGGAATATCTTCTTGTTCCTCTTCGAGCTTAAATGTTTTTTGTGTAACTTCACTTAATGAACTTCCAGTTTGATATTGTTTGTTTAATTCATTGATACTTAAATTATTGGTATTAAAATTAATGTTATTATTTTCTTTTACAATATCATTGTTTTCTTCTTGCGATTCGATTGAAACTTTTGTGTTATCATCAGCAACATTTTCTTTTTGTGATTCAACCTCTTCATTTATATTAGGATTAAATGTTACTTTTACCAAGCCATCTGTTGAACTGACGTTTGATGGAATAGTATTAATTTTGTTTTCAAAATGAGAAAAATCATTATTTAAATTATTGATGTCATTCATATTAGGTTTTGCAAATGAACTTTCCACCTTTTTAGTAGTTGTTTCTTTGCTCTTTTTAACTTCTTGCTCTTCAGCTGGTATATCATTTACTTTCACATCTTTTGCAACTTCAAAAGATTGATCATTTTCAGCAATTTTTCTACCGAAAACTTGATTCTTGTAGTCAATTAAAGCTTTAAATGATCTAATCGTCACTTTTCCAAGTGCTAAAATTGAACCTAAGCACAATAAAATAGAACCAATAACATATGATCCAATGTAAGTCATTCCGCTATTAATAATGCTTACAAGTGACATGCCAATTACGCCACCATTTTTGAATGATTCTACATTAGGAAAACTTGAGACAACATAGTCATTAAAATATTTCTCAAAATTATCAAATGTTAGATAATTTCCATTACTATAACTCATTGAATTTGTAATAATTATGATCGCACCAGTAAGTGCAAGAATAATCCCAAAAATAGCTAAATTAAGTGTTACTTTCGCTTTCTTCTTTGTAGAGAAAATTAATCGTAAACCACACAAAAAGCCTACAAAATACATAAAATAGGCAATAATCGAACCAACAAGGAAGGATATACACCAATTAATAAATTTCGCTAAATAAATGAAGCCATCATTAGTTTGAGCAGTTGATAAGGCTCCAAAAATAGATATAAGACAAACGAACACACCAAATGCAACTTTGGAATAATTATATGGGATTTTACTTGCTAAATTTTCAATGAATTTTTTCATATTTAAATTATAGGCAATAAGAAAATAAAATGATAGTTTTTTAGGCTCTTTTTTAATACTTTTTTCCTAAAAATTTGCCTTTTTTCAAAAACCTATACATTTTGCAATTTTTAAAATTTTTGCAGGTTTTCGTTAGTGATTTCTATATGAAAACGCCTGAAAATTTCATTTTTGTCCAAATGTAGCGGTTTTTGAGGTAATAAAAAGTGGCTTTTTAAGCCACTCATTATAAAATTTTGAATAAAATTAATCTAAAACGATAATTGTTGGTTTTACAACAGGATTTCTATTGCTGTTTCTTAGCAAGTATCTTCCTATTGTTTGAGTTATTTGTTCTTCAAGACGTTTTAATTCAAATGTCTTTGTTTCTTTAACCCATTTATTTACTAAATCCATAAATATACGAGTAATTTCTTTAAGCATAACATCTGCTTCTTTGTCTTTTAAGAATAAGAAGCCTCTCATTTGGACATCCGGTCCAGCTATAACTTCTCTTGTAGTTTTAGATACAGCACATCCAAGAACAGCAACACCATCTTCACTTAATCTACTTCTATCATTAATGATTTCATTAACAACATCGCCAACACCAATTCCATCAATCATGACATCGCCAACTGCGATAGCATCATCAGTATTGAAGTTAACTTTTGCCCCATTTTCATCAATGTTTAAAACATTTCCGTTATCAAGTAAGAAGATATTTGAGTGAGTTAAGCCAATTCTCATTTCAAATGCTAATTTTGCGTTAGCTAATAAATTGACATAATAACCTTCAATTGGGAAATAATATTTTGGCTTAAGTAATGAAAGAAGCATCTTCAAATCTTCTTCATAAGCGTGCATTTTGCCTAATTGTTTTCCAGTTAAATATGAAACATGGCATCCTGATTTATAAATTTCATCAATCGTTGAAGTTGCAATAACTTCGTTGTTATCGCTTGGTGGACAAGCCATAATGAATGTATCATTTTCACCAATTCTAACTTGCTTTTCTTCGTTTTCTTTATTAGCTAAAAGTGAAATTTTTTCATAAATTGCTTCGCCTTCATCAGATAATAAGATAACTAAATCTTGATCTTTATATCTAAGAATATCTTCTACTTCGACAATATTCTTTGATGAGAAATATGGTGTTTTTTCATGTTTCTTTAAAGCATAGATATCTTTTGTTGTTTTGTCATAAAGGCAAAGTTTTTTGTTAAATTCAGAACAAGCCTTAAAAATTTCATCAATATGATATAAGTTATCACTAGGAACAGCGACAAAAATTCTTCCTGGAGCGCTCTTAAATTGATGTACTAAATAGTTATAAATTTTATGTGACGGTGAGCAGTATCCTGATTTTGTTGAATTAACACTTTCTGCTAATAATAAACACGTTGGATTTTCTGCAATTTTACCAAGTGTATTTAAATCTAATTTGAAATATTTATCATGACCATATTCAACAATAAAATCACCGCTATATACGATATTTCCTAAACTTGTACGAATTGAGAAGCCAAATGTTGATGGCATTGATGCACAAGTTGAGAAGAAATCAAATTGATGTCCTGCAATTTTAAATGATGCAGGTAATGTAAAGAAATGGTAATCATATTGAATTGTAACTTGTCTTGAAGCTGTAAAATCATTCAAATATAAAGCTGTTAATTGAGTACAATAAATTGGTGCAGGTACATCTTTTAACATATAAGGAAGCGCACCAAAACTATTTTTCTTTCCTTTTGGAAGAATATAAGCTTTAACTCTATCCTTATTTTCTTTTAAATAAGAAAAATTCGAAATGATAAAGTCAATACCAGGAGTATTTTTTGTAGGATATTTAAATCCTCCTCCTATAACAAAAATATCATCATTAATTTCAATGACATATAAATCTTTTCCGTCTTCGTCGAGACCACCGAGGGCCATTACTTTTATTTTATCCATATTTTCTAACTTTCTTTCTTCATTATATTAAAATATCACTTGAGTTCAAGAGTTTTCAATAAATTATCTTCAATATCAAACAAAGAAATGGTCTCTTTATCTAAATCATAAATTAAATAAGATTTTTTTGTTCCACCTTTTGGAAGTGTCATACTTCCTGGATTTAACACAAAGTGATCATTATGCTTTTCAAGCACCGAAATATGCGTATGGCCATACATAAATATATCGCCATCTGAATATTTATATGAATCTTCGTTAAATAAATCACCATGGGTTAAGAAGCAATTATGATTATTAAGTTTTAATTGAATTTGATCTTCGAATTTTATTCCTAAAACAAATTCATCTACCCTACTATCACAGTTTCCTCTAACAATAATTAATTTGTCTTTAATCTTTGCTAAGTTTGCACATACATCAATTGGATAATAATCAATAGGTGGAATATTTCTAGCTCCACTATAATTAACATCTCCTAAAAGAATAATGCTTTTAAACTTATATTTTGAATCTAGAGCTACTAGTTTTTCACTAGCAGTTCTAGAACCATGTAAATCACTTGCTATTAATACCTTCATCTTATTTTTTCTTGAAAATACTAAAGATTCCGTTTTTCTTTTCTTCAACGTTTTCTTCTTTTTGAGTTTCAACTACTGGCTCTTTTTTGAATTCTTTAAAGCCATCATTTTCTAATTCTGTCTTCTTGAAATCGTTGAATTTTTCATCTTTTACGTTGTCTTTTTTTAAATCTTGTTTTTTATAATTTGATTTTCCTTTATCTTGAAAATCTTTCTTGTGGAAGTCTTTTTTTTGTGGTTTTTCTTCGTAATTTGCAGGTTTTTCTTCAAATTCTCTGTGTGATAATTTAATTTTGCCAAAATCATCAACATCAATAACTTTAACTTTTAAAACATCGCCAACTTTATAAGAATCACTTGCGCTCTTTAAGTAACCCCAAGCTAATCTTGAAACGTGGCATAAGCCTTCTTTATCACCAAATAATTTAACGAATACACCATAGTCTTCAACACGTGTAACTGTTCCTTCAAATTCTTCTCCAACTTCAACTTCTCTAACGATACCCATAATGATATCTTTAGCTTTCATAATTGAATCTTTATCTGTGTGATAAATTGTAACTGAGCCATCGTCTTCAATGTCAATCTTAACTTGATTACATTTATCGATAATATCGTTAATAACTTTTCCACCACTTCCGATAACATCCTTAATTTTATCTTTATCAATTTTGAATGTTTCAAATTTAGGAGCATATTTAGAAAGTTCTTTTCTTGGTTCACTAATTGCTGTAGCCATAACTTCTCTAATTTTTGCTCTAGCGCCATGAGCTTGCATTAAAGCATCATGTAAAATTTCTCTTGTGACACCCTTAATTTTAATATCCATTTGTAATGCTGTAACACCAACTTCTGTACCAGCAACTTTGAAGTCCATATCACCAAAGTGATCTTCTAAACCTTGAATATCAGTTAAGATTGTATATGGGTGGTTTCCATCAAGAGGTCCTGATGTAATTAATCCCATAGCAATACCGCTAACCATACGTCTAATTGGGACGCCTGCAGCCATTAATGCCATACATGAAGCACAAATACTTGCTTGTGAAGAACTTCCGTTTGATTCGCAAACTTCAGCAACACATCTAATTGTGTATGGGAATTCTTCGTATGATGGTAAAACATAGCTTAATGCTCTTTCGCCTAAAGCGCCATGTCCAATTTCCCTTCTTCCTGGTGTTCCAGTTCTTCCAAGTTCACCAACTGAGAATGGTGGGAAGTTATAATGATGCATCCAACGTTTTGAATCTTCTGGTGATAATGATTCAAGAATTTGTTCGTCATCTTTAATTCCTAATGTACATGTGGAGATAACTTGAGTTTGTCCTCTAGTGAACATTGCACTTCCATGAACTCTAGGAAGTAAATCAACTTGAGCATCTAAAGGTCTAATTTCATCAATTTTACGTCCATCAGGTCTAATTTTTTCGACAGTGATAAGTCTTCTGACTTCATCAGCGACCATGTTTTCTAAAATGTCGTTGACCATTAACATACTTAAATTATGATCTTTTTCATTTTTATATGATCTTGCATCATAATCATCAATAATTTCTTTTTTAAGAGCGTCAATTGCGTTTTGTCTCTCTAATTTATCAAAAATAGAAATTGCCTTGACCATTCTTTCAGAAATTCTATCATAAATGTCTTTTTTAATTACTGGATCTGGTGCATATAAGCTAACAACTCTCTTTTCTTTTCCGATTTCTTTTACAATACTTTCTTGGAATTCGCAGAGTTGTTTAATAGCTTCATGTCCAAACATAATAGCATCAAGCATTACATCTTCACTAAGTTCGTTTGCGCCAGCTTCAACCATGTTGATTGCTTCTTTATTACCAGCAACAGCAAGGTTTAAATCACTATTTTTTCTTTCTTCAACTGTTGGGTTAATAACAAATTGTCCATTAACTCTTCCAACATAAACACCAGCGATTGGTCCATCAAAAGGAATATCACTAATGCAAAGTGCTAATGAAGATCCAAACATAGCTGTCATTTCTGGTGTTGCGTCCAAATCAACACTCATAACGGTATTAATAATTTGTACTTCATTTCTGAAACCATCAGAGAACATAGGTCTGATTGGTCTATCAATTAATCTAGCTGTTAAAGTTGCATGTTCACCTGGTCTTCCTTCTCTTCTTAAAAATCCACCAGGAATTCTTCCAACAGCATATTGCTTTTCTTCATACGAAACTGTAAGTGGGAAGAAGTCTCCTTCTTTTGGTTCATCACTACAGCAAACTGTTGATAAAACAACAGTATCATTAAATCTTGTAAAAACAGCTCCATCTGCTTGCTTAGCAATTTCTCCTGTTTCTACTACGAGTTTTTTTCCAAAAAACTCTGTCTCAAATACTTTTTTCATTCTTTCTTTCTTTCCTTAAAATAAACAAAATCATTTTAACACTTTAAAGAGCAAAGTTTCATACAAAATGTAATTATTTTTTGTTAAAAATAATAAAAATAATAATTAACTATTTAGAGTTAGTTAAAATAAACTCTTCAAAATTGTTACAAGCTTTTTTAATCAAATTAAAAGCTTGTTTTAAAGGCTCACCATCACAAAGTGCATGTGAAACAGTTATATTTAATGTTAAAAAATATTTGTCATTCTCATTTACATAACTTCCCCAGAAAATTCTAGGAACACTTTGACTAGTTTTATTTCCTCCTGGAATTGGATGGGTCATTCCTTCAAAATCAAAATCCAATAAACAAGACATATAAAAATCATTGTAAAATTTATTTGCGTTATATTCATCTTTATTATTTTTAACTTTTTTGCCTTCTAAAATGGCTTTTCTATTTAATTTATAAAATTCATCATAATTAGTCGTGTATTTATGACCAACATTATTAAAACTTCCATCATCTGTTTTAACTGTAAAATTAGGATTAATAACTTTATAAAGTCTAATTTCATTATCAATATTTCTAAGTCTCATTTCTTTAATTTGATTTAAACATATTGTAATAATGTACAAAAAATTAGTGAAAAATGATGTTTTTGTTTTTGATGAATATTCTTTAACACTTGTAACATCAATTCTTACATTGAATCCAAATGTTGCATCAAAGAAACTATTAAAAAATTCAAATTGAGATTTTCTAATAGAATTTTCCATATCAATTACTTCATAAAGTTCATCCATAAATCCACTTCTCCTTATTAAATTACATATTGTGCGTTATATAAATCATAATAGAATCCATGTTTTTCAAGTAATTCTTCATGTTTTCCAGTTTCAATAATATGCCCATCTTTCATAACAATGATTAAATCGCTATTTATAATAGTTTGTAATCTATGAGCAATCATAAATGAAGTTTTGCCTTCAGTCATCTTATTAAAAGCTGTTGAAATTTTCATTTCAGTTCTTGTATCAATATTACTTGTTGCTTCATCAAGTATCATAATTCGTGACTCTCTTAACATAACTCTAGCAATACAAATTAATTGTTTTTCACCAACGCTTAATCCACTTGAATCACTAATAAGAGTATCAAAACCTTTTGGAAGTCTCATAATAAAGTTATAACAATTTGCTCTTTTTGATGCTTCAATAATTTCATCCATTGTTGCATCTTGCTTTCCATACATTATATTTTCTTTAACTGTGCCATTAAAAATCCAAGTGTCTTGTAGTACCATGCCAAATTTTGATCTAAATGAAGATTTCTTATAAAAAGAAGAAGATTTTCCATTTATATCAATTGAACCTGATGTTGGATCATAAAATCTGAGTAATAAATTAATCATTGTAGTTTTTCCACAACCTGTTGGGCCAACAATAGCAACTTTCATTCCTTGCTTAATTGGAAGTGAGAAATTTTCGATTAATTTACGATTAGGAACGTAAGAAAAATAAACATGATTGAAATCAATTTCTTTTACATCATCATTTAGAAGCAATGTTCCTTCATCAATATCTTTTTCCTGTTCAAGAATTTCGTTAACTCTTTTTAATGATGATAAACCTGATTGAATTTCTGTTATGCATGAAGAAATTTCATTAAAAGGCTTAGCAAATTGATTTGAAAATTGAATAAAAACTAAAATTGAGCCAACTGTGCAACTTGCACCTAAAATTACATTGCCATCATTAAAACTAATAGCGCATAAAGTTGTTGCAATCATTCCAACAATTGCGTAAGTAGAATTGTTAATTAAACGAGTTGTAGGATTTGTAAAACTGCTAAAAAATTGAGCTTTTTGACCACATTCATATAATTTGTCATTAGTTTTTGAAAATACATCAAATGATTTCTTTTCATAATTGAAGGATTTTATAACATCAATATTATTAAAATCTTCTAATACGATACCACCGATTTCACCAACTACTTTCGCTTGGTTTTTAAAGAATCTATTTGATCTTTTTGCAACTATAAAGCTTAATAAAAATCCAATTGGAGTTAAAAACGTAACAATTAAAGCTAAAATCCAGTTATAAATAAACATGATAATTAATGTCGTAATTATTTGAATTATACCTTGATAAAATTGCTTAAATGCACTGATTAAAGCTGTGTTTATATTATCAGTATCATTGATGCATCTTGAAACTAAATCACCATGAGGATGAGTATCAATATAGCTAATTGATGTTTCGTTCAAATTGATAAAGACATCATCTTTTAAATCTTTTGTAATTAGCTCAACAAAGTAATTTATTGAATAATCAAATAAAAATTCAAAGACTAAAACAACAAAAATTAAGCCAAGTGCAATAAATAAATATTCGAAAAATTTTGTATCATTTAAAGCTATTGAAAAGTTAATCGCTCTTACAATTTCATCAGTAGCTTTACCAAATAATAAAGGCACAAAAGTCATTGAAATTACAAAAAGTAATGCAAAAATCAAAGAAAATGCTAAATAGAATGGATGTTTTTTAATATAAGAGAATAATCTTGCTAATGGTTTCATAATTTTACTTCCTAAATTGTGAGTCGTAAATTTCTTTATAAACCTTGGAATTTTTCATGAGTTCATTATGAGTTCCAACACTTTCGACTTCTCCGTGATACATAACAATAATTTGATCAGCGTTCATTAAACTCGTAACTCTTTGAGCAATAATAATTGTTGTTAAATTTTCTATTTCTTTAATATTATGCTTAAGATTTTTCTCAGTTAAATAGTCTAATGCACTCGTTGAATCATCTAATATTAAAATTTCTCCATTTTTTAAAATAGAACGAGCAATTGATAATCTTTGTCTTTGACCTCCACTAAGATCTTTACCGCCTTCTTCTAAAGGATGCTTTAAATAATCATCATATTTAGAAATAAATTCATAAGCGCATGCCTTTTTTAATGCTTCTTCAATTTCTAAATCTGTAGCATCGCTTTTTCCAATAAGCATATTTGAACGAATTGTTCCTTTAAAAATTGTTGCTTTTTGATTAACTAAACTGATTTCATTTCTTAAGGCATCAATATCATAGTCTTTAATATCAGTTCCTTTATATAAAATATCTCCACCAGTCCTATCGAAGAATCTTAATAAAAGTTTTACTAAAGTAGTTTTTCCACTTCCAGTACCACCAATTATTCCTATAGTTTGGCCTTTTTTAATATTAAAATTGATATTTTTAACAACATCATTATCACTTTCATCATATTTAAACGAAACATTTTTAAATTTAATTAAGTCTTCGCCATTATTAATCTTATGTGGTTCTACTTTTGGATCGTTTATAATTTCATTTTTAATATTTAAAATTGATTCAACACGTACTTTACTAGCGAAAGCTTTTGTAAAAATAACAACTAAATTAGAAACAACAATTAAAGCAAGTAAGATTTGATTTAAATATTGAACCAAAGAAGTTAATTCACCTTTTGTAAGTCCTGTTCCATTAATAATGGAGTCACTTGAAAAATAAATTACAAGAACGATAGCAACATTGATAACTAAATAAGTTAATGGACTAGTTAAAGCATTCAATAAATTTATCTTTTTCATTTCGTTAAAATATTTAGTACTACTATTTTTAAATTTATTAATTTCAACATTTTCATTATTAAAAGCTTTTACAACTCTTATTCCATTCAAAGAATCGTTAGTTGAAGTTACAATGTTATCTGTTTCTTTTTGAACCCTTAAAATTTGTTTACTTGAAAATTTAATAACAAAAAAGAGTATTAATGAAACAAGAACAATAACGCCTACAAATATAAACGCAATTTTATAATTAATAATAAATGCACAAATTAAAGATCCAATAATTAAGGAAGGTGCTCTAATTACAAGTCTAACAAGCATTGCAACACTTACTTGAAGTCTATTTACATCGTTAGTAATAATTGTTGTAAGATTTCCTTTCCCAACCATATCAATGTCTTTTAAAGATAAACCAACAATCTTTTCATAAAGAGCATTTCTTAATTTTGTTCCAAATCCTTGCGAAGCAACAGAAGCATAATATTGGCAAACAATTGTGGAGCAAAAGCTAACAAGAATTAAGCCAATAATTATTAATCCTGGGATATATATTTTTTCATAATGTCCAGTTGCTACTGCTTCATTTATACCTGTATCAATTATAAAACTCATTAAGAAAGGCATAATTAATTCAAAAACAACCTCAAACATTTTAAAAATAGGTCCAAGGATCATTTGCTTTTTATAATATTTTAAATATCCGTAAGCTTTTTCCATATATAAATAATAAATAAAATATCCTATAATTCAACGACTATAGGATATTTATTTTTCAAAAATTTAATTAACTATTTTCTTAAGCCAAGTTTTTGGATGAGAGCGATATATGCATCTCTATCTTGTTTTTCAAGGTAGTTTAATAAAGATTTTCTTTGACCAACTAAGACAAGTAAACTTCTTCTTGCTGTATGATCTTTATCGTTTCCTTTTAAGTGAGCTGTAAGTTCAGCAATTCTCTTTGTTAATAAAGCGACTTGAACTTCAACAGATCCTGTGTCTTTTTCGTTTTTACCGAATTGTTTTACTAATTCAGCTTTTGTTTCTTTCTTTAATGCCATTTTTATTTCTCCTTATAAATAATATTCGCTCTAATCAAAGATATCGACGCAAGGAGATGGTCGTATAACTAAGATTAAAGTACTGCGTAATAATACCAACTTTTAAAGAAGATATCAAGAAAAATCCATTAATGATTTTGCTCTCATATTAACCTAAACTCCCGAAAAAATTATACTAGGCCTAATCTTTAACGAGTAAATTAGTAA
>UQXJ01000027.1 GCA_900545015.1 uncultured Mollicutes bacterium
GCTTTATATTCATTCATTACGTCATTATTTTCATAGAAATTATGACATTTAATTTGACAAAATCGTCATTAAATATTTAGGCTAGCGACATTGTATCATAAAACATGAAAAACAGTGGTTAAAAAAGCACGCAACTGCAAAAAAGGATTTTTTTAAATTTTTATTTATTTGTTCCAAAATCATATTCATAATCTTTTCCTAATACTCCTATTGAACATGAATTTTTAAATGCTTCATCTAGGAAATTATCAAAAGTAAAATCAAAAGTTAAACCTACAAAAATATTTCCAATGAATTTGCTTTTAATATTCTCATAATTAATTTCAAACTTATTTGTCTTTTTCACATAGTATTTAGCATCGTCTTGAGAAGATAATGGAAGATCGATGTTATATTCATAATTAAAATCACTCTTGTCATAATCATTCTTGTTCTCATAATTAAACAAAGAAAATGAATTAAATCCTTCATTATTTTTCTTGTTGTCAATTATTTCAAACACAGAATCACTATCATTAATTGTTGTTGAAACGACATTATTTTTCGACGAAATATTCATTTCATAATATTTCTTATCAACTTCTAACATACCATTTTCATCGCCATCTTCATTGAAATAATATGTATAAGACGAAATTAAATAACGTGTTTTAAGAGCACAAGTATAGGTTTTTCCATCAATTTCTTTTGGTGAATTAAGTTTTTCAACTTCGCCCGTCATTTTCTCAAATGAGTAAAATGTATTAGCAAACACTAACAATATTTTGTTAAATTCTTGTGTAATAATGTCTTTTACATCGTTAAGAATTCCATTGAAATCGAACGCTTTTTTTATGCTTTCGTTATTACTATCATTAGTATAATTATCAATTAAATAAAATTGTTTAGCTAAAGACTTGGAATTATTTGAAATGTAATTATAGTCGTTACTATAATTTTTTACTTTTTCTTGATTTAGACCAATAGACAATCCAATAATCAATGAACAAGACATAGCAAACGATAAAGCTGCACCAGTTCTAATCCATATTTTTTTCTTATTTGATTTTGTTTTTTCTTCTAGAGCTTGATTTTTTCTTTGTTGGAGTTTAGAAAATATAGCTTGTTTATCAACATTAATTTCTGGTTTTTTTGCATTTTTAAACAATTCTTTAATGCTGCTGTCATCAATTTTTGTCATATTTTCAACTCCTTTCTTAACTTTTTAATTGCTTGGTTATATAACCACGTTACTGTCCCAAGCGGTATTCCTTTACTCTTACTAATCTCATTAAGCGCTAATTCTGAACAATTGTAGAGAACAAACACTTCATATTCTTTCGGCTTTAAGATCAATTTAATTTTTCTTAAAAGCGTCTCTTCATCATCTTTATAAATATCCTCATTTCCATTTGAATATTCATAATTTTCGTAATCATCTTTTTTTGATTCTCTTTTTATATAATTCAGAGCCAAGTTTTTTGAAATTACCAGGAGCAAGCCAACGATTGATTTTGATAAGTCTAACGTTTCAATTCCTTCAAGGAATTTAACATATGTGTCTTGTAGCAAATCTTCAGAAACAGCGGAATTGTTTGTATAAGAAAAAATATTGTAATAAATCACTTTTTTGGTAGATTCAACAAATTCATCAAATAGCTCAAAATTGCCGTCTTTAAATAACTTGCACAAGGCAACTAATCTAATTTCATCCATGGACATTAACAAGTACAAATAAACTTAATTTTTTATTGGAGTTTATTTTAATAGCATTATTCACCTTGTTGTTCAAAGTTTAAGATATCGCCTTTATTGCCAATTAAAACAACTGCATCGCCTTCTTTAAACTTATAATCAGGTGATATATTTGTAGAAATTGCATCACCAGCTTCTAATGCAATAATATTTAGACCAAATTTATTACGAATATCACAGTTTCTAATAGTTAAACCAAGATAACGTTTTGGAACTTTGACTTCACAAATATCGATATGTTCATTAAGAGAAATAAAATCAAGAATATTATTTGAAAGAATTCTTTTAGCAAGTCTATCTGCGCTGTCTTTTTCAGGATAAACTACTTCAGCTCCTAATTTTTCTAAAACTAGGCCTTGGTCTTCACTACTTGCTTTAGCAATGATTTTCTTAACTCCTAAAGCAGAAACATTTAGTGTTGTTAAAATTGAAACATCGATTGAATCAGCGATACAAATAACAACTGTATCACATTCTTTAAACCCTGTTTCTTCAAGAGTTTTTTGGGTAAGATCTTCACTTACATATGCATAGTCACAATAGTTGAGAATTTCTTTAATTTTTTTCTCATCTTTATCAATGCAAACAATGCTTTTGCCACTTGTAGCAAGTTCGATAGCAAGACTCATACCGAATCTTCCTAATCCAATAATTCCAATCGTTGCTTTTTTTCTAACCATAAATAACTCCTTATTAGCCTATAGCTATATCGCCTTCTGCATATGTCCAACTTGGTTCTTTTGCATTTAAGAATTGTGAAATTGATAAAGGACCAATTCTTCCAACAAACATTAATATAATAAGTACAATTTTACTTCCTGCAGACAAATAAGGTGTAATGCCTGTTGTTAATCCGACAGTATTTATTGCACTAAATATATCAAACATACAATCAAGTGAACCAAACATTTGAAATCCCTCAACATATGTTTCATATCTAATTCCATCTTTAACATAAAATATATTTTCTTCAAAAGCACACACCATAAAAATAGATGCAGTAATTAAGATTACATATATAAAGAAAATTGTAAGAGCTTTCGATATAACTTTTTTAGAAACTGCTCTATTAAATCCATGAGGAGCTTTTTTTGTAAAAAGAGAAATAAAATTAATAACAATTACATAGATAGTTGTAGTTTTTACACCACCACCTGTGCCACCTGGTGATGCACCAACAAACATTAAAATCATCATTATTATAAGCGTTGAGTTTCTTGCAAAAGCTAAATTATATGTAGTAAATCCCGCGGTTCTGCAGGAAATATTTATAAATAGTGCTCCTAAAAAAGACATTGTTTCGCTTCCTTGAGGGAATTGATTTGGAGTAACTAAATTTTCTGTCATAAAGATAATAAGTGTACCAACAACAAATAATAAAGCTGTCATAAAAACGACGACTTTAGTTTGAAAATTAAATTTCTTAAAATTAAATTTCTTTTTAATTATGTCAAAAATAACAAGATATCCAAGACCACCAAGAGTAATTAATAAAGCAATTACTAAATTTAAATAGACATCGTTTTGATAAGCAATTAACGATGTAGTTCCAAAAAGATCAAAACCAGCATTATTAAAAGCACTTATAGATGTAAAAAATGAAACTCCCCAAGCATAAGCCATATTACCATTGCTTATTTCTGGATTAATAAACCAGAAATCAAAAAATAGTAAGATTGCTCCAAAAGTTTCTATTGTAAAAGTAATAGCCAATATTAAATAAAATATTTTTTTAAGTCCCTTAAATGTATCTATATTCCAACTTTCTTTAATTAAGCTTTGTTGTTCAAAAGATAATTTTCGTGACGTTATGACAAAAATTGAAACAGCCATTGTTGCTGCTCCAAATCCACCAATTTGAATAAGTATCGCAATAATAATTACGCCAACAACATTAAATGTAGCAGCGACCCCAGCAGGAATTGTGATAAGTCCCGTAACACAAGTCGCACTCATTGAAGTGAATAAAGCATCTAAATAACTTATACTTACTCCATCATTATGAGTAAAAGGAAAATATAATAAAAGCGAACCTAGAAATATAACAATAAAGAAAGCCATAGCTATATAAGCCATTGGTCTCATTTGTATCTTCTTAACTTTAGAGGATATTTTACTTCCAACTCTAGTTCGACTTTCTTTTTTCATTCTATCTATTTTACTTCTTATATGTTTTTTGAGCAAATTCAGTATTAATCAGCTAATGTTCCCATTGGATCCCAAGGTGCTAATTCGACTGGATTTTCGTTTAATGCATCTAACTCTTTTTTATTTAAATATTTCTTATTTATAACAGCTTGATAAACATAAGTATCAAACCAGCTTCCTGACATTAAATAATATCCAGCTTCTCCACTTTTAACTCCCCAAGAATTTTCAACTTTCCATCTATTTGGAATATTATCTTTTATATTAACTCCAGTTAAACACATTGCGTGATTCATAACTGATTCGTGATAATCAAGCATATTTTCTTTATTAAATTTAATATCAAATCCAAAAGCAGAAAGATAATCAAAGCTTAAATCATCCCATATACCTGTATCAGCAACTCTATAGCTGCCTACATCACTTCCAAACCAAACAATTTGGTTATCTTTAAGTTGAGCAATGATTAATTCCTTAATTCTTTCCATAGGAAGATTTAAGTGTGTAACACATTTTCCTTCTAAAACATTGTTCAAGTAACTAATCGTGTATGTCTTTAAAAATGGTTTATCTGCTGTTGGACTATTAATAACAGAAACATAATCATCTAACTTTTTACCAACATATTTATCAAAGAAAGATAAAGGTGAGAAATTTCTAATTGAGTTATATTTTCCATCTTTATCAGTATATTCAAAATCAAATTGTGTAGGTGGAACACCAAAGCAATTTACAAGTAGACTATAAATTTTTGACATTGTGTCATCCTTTAAAGGAAGGATAGCTTTATCATTCTTTTCTTTATGCAATTTTTGCGCCTTATAAGCAAATTGTCTAATTAAAGAGTTGATTAAAATATTCATTTCTCTTGTTCCACTACTTTGAGCGGTTTCTTTCATTGCATTCTTTGGAACAACACCATATTTTTTAACAACATTAACAAACATGTCCCATTGTCCACCATCACTAACTCCATTTGTTAAAAGGTGCATTAAAACTCTTTCATCAGGGTTTTCATCTATTAAATCGCAAATGCTTGAAATTAAATAATTGCATTTTTCAAGTTTGTCATAAAAAGCGATGAAATTTTGAGATAGTTCAAAATTGCTTACATTAATTTCTTTAGCAATTGATTCTCTTAAAACATTACAAGCAGCAAAAATCCAACATCTTCCACTTTGTTTTTGATCACAAACAGGAAGTGTATTAACAACAATCGAGAAATCAAAATTTGTATCAATACTATTTTTTTGATCGCTAACAATACTAAAAATTTTATTACCAGCAAGTGCATGTCTTAAGATGGTATTTGATGTTTCTAAAGCATATTCCTTTTTAAATTCATCTATCTTTGAATAATCAATTTGATAATCATTTACATTAATATTTTTCATTCTATAACCTCATAAACCAAATAATTTTACTAAAAATCACGCAAAACTGCTATATTTTTAAATTGCCCAATCTCCATCTTTAAAGATCATTACTTTTCGTCCATCTTTAGTTGTACCTTCAATGTTTAAATCATCCGTTCCTATCATAAAGTCAACGTGAATAACTGAATCGTTAAATCCATAATCAAGAAACTCTTTTGGCGTTAATTCTTTTTTACCTGCATAAAGGTTTTTAAAGCTCATACCTAAAGCAAGATGGCACGCTGCATTTTCATCATATAAAGTTGAGAAGAATAAAGTTTTAGTATCATTAATTGGTGAATGGAATGGTACTAATGCACATTCTCCTAAGTAACCACTATTTTCATCAGTCATAATCATTTCTTTTAAGAGATCTGCTCCAACTGTGGCATGTACTTCTACAGCCTTACCTTCATGAAATCTAATACAAAAATCATCTATGATATTTCCGTTATAAGATAATGGTTTGCTTGAGAAAACAACACCTTCAGTTTTTAATCTATTAGGGCTAGTAAATGTTTCTTCTGTAGGTATATTTGGTTGGAAATAAATTTCTTTTCCTTTAGTTTTTTCTCCACCAGCTTCCCAAATGACATCATCCATTAATTCGACATATAAATCAGTTCCGTTTCTTGAAGTGTAATGTAATGATTTGAGATCTAAATCATTTAATAATTTCATATGTCTTTGCAAATTTTTATCGTGCTCTTTCCAGTTTTCAATAGGATCGCCATCATAAGCTCTGCTTACTTTTAAAATTGTTTCAAATAATGTTTCAACAGCTTCATCATCATTTAAATTTGGATAAACAACTCTTGCCCATTTTAAAGAAGGGACTCCTGCGATACACCATTGACATTTATCATCATATATATCACGAAATTTTTTAATTTCTTTTCTTATAGAACCACGTTCTTCACTATATTTTTTAATATCAATGCCATCTAATGCATTAGGAGAATCGCTTTCAATCCAAATTCTTACAGGTTCGTTTTCAACATTGTATTCTTGTCTAGCGATTTCGTACTTTGTTAAGTGAGACATTCTTTCTTTATCAGCATATTTTGTATCTAAAATAACGCCATCATCATATTCCCAATCAACATTTACTTTTTTAGCACCCGCTAAATAGCAAGCTTCAATGATATATTTAGCAAAGTAACTTGTATCTACATTAATTGTTAAGTTAACTTCTTGTCCTTTTTGAATATTAGCTCCAACTTCAGCAATTAACTTTGCATAATTTTTAATTTTAATTTCTTCCATATTCAATTCTCCATTCCTTATTATTTTAAAATACTTAAATACCTTTTTGTTATATAATTTTTGAGGAGGTAAGCAAATGACTAAAAAATATTCTACTGAAAACGATGTTGTCTCCTATAAATGGGTTAAAATCATTCAATCTTTCCTTTTAATCGTATTTGGAGTTGTACTTTGTATCTTCTCTAAATCTACAGATATTCAAAATGCTTTAGGTTATATAACAGCAAGTATAATTCTTCTTTATGGTATTCTCACTATTGGTTTTGGTATGATTTTTGCTAAAGGCATTCTTAGCATAGAAAATGTTTCTGGTGCTGCTTTAATCGCTTTATCTGTCTTGATTTATGTTAATCCAAATATAGTAATGGAATATATTCCTGTTTTTTCTGGCACAATGCTTTGTTCACTTGGTTGTATATTTCTTGTTGAAACATTTATCGCATTTATTTCTAAAAGAATTAGCAGTGGGATTTTATATTTAATTTCAACATTAATATTTTGTGGATTAGGAATAACAACAATAGTATTAAATTATTCATCAAATGAAAGCAATCAAGCTTTTATAAAAGGATTACTTATTATATTAATAGGATGTATATTAATTTTAGGTGGATTAATAATGATCTTCTATTATGCTGCTAATCCAAAATTCAAAATTAATAAGCAAGAAATAATATCAGAAGACGGAACCAAAAAATTTACAGTTATAGAAACAGAAAGAAAAATAGTTAAAGAAAAGAAATCTAAGACTAAAAAAGCAAAGAAGGTTGAAACTAAAGGCTTAGACAATGATTCATCTAAAGATGGTGAAATCGTACCAATAGATTCTGACTCTAAATAATTCTATTTTTAAAATTTTCAGAGTTATTTAAATACGAGTAGAGATTATCGAAAGCAATCTCTGCTCTTTTTTTCATCGCTTCTTCTGTAAAATAGGCTACATGTGGTGTAAGTATTACGTTAGATAGTGATAACAGTTCATTATAAGTTTCATTTAAAGGTGGTTCTTTTTCAAATACATCAAGGCAAGCCCCAGCAATCTTTTTATTCTTTAAAATTTCAGTTAAATATTCCTCATCTAAAACTCCACCTCTTGCAGTATTTATAAGAAGTGCATCAGGTTTCATTAAATCAAGCATATCTTTATTGATAAGTTTATTTGTATCACTATTTAATGGGACATTTATACTTATAATATCTGAATATTTCATAACATCTTTTAATTCTTTATATTCAACACCCATCTCTATTACTTCTTTTTTAATTGTTTTAGAAAACGCAATAATTTTTGTTCCAAAAGGTTTCAGTAATTCAATTGTCCTAATGCCAATTGCACCAGTTCCTATAATTCCAACGGTTTTTTCTTTAATTTCTTTTCCGATGATATTTCCTTTACTACAATGATTTCTAGTTAAAGAATCTAAAGGCAAAATATTTCTTAAAAAAGCTAATATAAAAGAAACAGTAAGTTCAGCAACACCTTCTGTTGCATAGCCTTGAGCATTGCTTATTTTAATATTATTTTCTTTGCAATAATCAACATCTATATGATCAATTCCGGTAAAAGCAACATCAATATATTTGAGTTTTGCACAGTTTTTAAGAATTTTTTCTCTTAAAGGCGTATTGTCATCAATAATAATATCAGCATCTTTAACTCTAGAAATTAATTCTTCATCATCTTTAGGTTTTGCTAAATAATACGAAAAATAATGGCCCATCTTATTAAAAGATGACTTTTGCTCTTTGAGATATTTTCCATCAACAAATAAAGTATTAATTAAGACAATGTTCATTTAATTATTTGTCAAGTCCAGTTAATTCTAAGAAGTGTGGTAGTTGGTCACACCATTTACAGAATTCATGCCATTCAACTAACTTGTGATTTTTTCTTTGTTGATACATAGTTTTAAGTTGTTGATAGTTTGTTACCATAGTTGCACCTAAGCAAAAACCACAAGGTGTGGAAGCAACTAATTCTCTCCATTTAGCTTTCTTTTTTTCTACCTCACTATCATCAATAACATTATATTCATCTTTTATTCTACTTAAGATAGCTAAAATTTCCTTATTTGTATCAGCTACACATTGCGTAGAAGCATCAAACTTTAATAGGCAATGCATTGTAGATTGGGATGAAACAAAATCAAACCAATGATATCTTTGAGCTTGTTTCCACCAATATAATGGAGCAGTAACATCGAATTCAACAACTATTCCTTTTAAATAGTTGTCATGTCCTTCTCCACTTCTACAACTTCCAAGCTTTGTAGCTCTTAAAAAGTCTTTTTCATTAGTTTCACTTCTTTCCAAAATAGTTCTCATTGGATTCCCACTTGCCTTTATAGCAAAATCTAATCCATAAACTTCGGTTTTTCCAATATTAAAATCCATTTATATAGTCTCCATTAAATTAATTAATAATGCTAAACGTGTTAATAAGCCTACACCTCCAGGTACGGGAGTTTGATATTTAACACTAAGTTCTGGTTCGCAATCGCCAGCGAGTTTATTATTAACGTCACGATTAATTCCTACATCAATCACAATAGCACCTTTTTTGAAGTTAAACTCATTTTTTAAATAATATCTTTTGCCAACAGCAACAATAATTAAATCAGCATTTTCAATAAAGCGCTTTTTGTCTTCTTCGCTTGTTTTTGAATGTATAACAGTTACATTCATGTCTTTGTCGAGTAAAAGCTTTGCCATTGGTCTTCCCACAATATTACTGCGTCCAATAACAAGAGCGTTTTTACCCTTAAAATCAAAATTGTTATCGTTTAAAAATGTAACAATTCCAAACGGGGTTGCTGGATTAAATTTAGATAAAGGATTAAATCCATCAACATCCTTTTTTGGATTAACTTCGATTTTAATTCTTTCTTCATTAATTTGAACAGGAAGTGGCATTTGTACAATTATGCCAGTTACATCTTCTTTCTCATTCAATTTATGCACAAGATTAACTAATTCTTCTTCAGATGTGTTTGTAGGTAATATAATATGCTCGTATTCTGCTCCAATTTCGGATAAATCTTTAATTTTGCCTCTAATATAAGCATTAGATGCTACATCGTCATTAACTTGAACAATTGCTAGTTTTGGCTTTTTTTCACTTTTTAATATTCTATTTTTTAATTCTTCTTTTTTTGTCGCTACGTATTCTTTAATATTTTGCATGCAAACTAATCCCCAGTATGAATAATATCCTTTAATGTAGTTAAATTTTGAATTTCACTAGGAACAATTAACTTAGTTGCTTTGCCATCAGCAACTTTTTCTAATGTTTTTAAACTTTCAAGTTGAATTACTTCTTTAGATGGTTTTGCTTCATTTATTAATCTAATTGCATCAGCTTCAGCGTTTTTAACTTTAATAATACTTTCAGCTTCTGCTTCAGCTTTTTTGATTTTACTTACTTTTTCAGCTTCAGCCTTAAGAATTGCACTTTCTTTTTCACCTTCAGCAATTAAAATTTGAGATTGTTTTTGCCCTTCAGCTAATAAAATCTTTTCTCTTTTTTCTCTTTCAGCTCTCATTTGACGTTCCATTGCATCACGAATATCTTGAGGTGGAAGAATGTTTTTAACTTCAACACGAGTAACTTTAATACCCCATGGATCAGTAGCTTCATCAAGGATGTTTTTCATTTTAGCGTTGATAGTATCTCTACTTGTTAATGTAGTATCTAAATCTAAATCACCAATAATATTTCTTAATGTTGTTGCGGATAATTTTTCTAAAGCTTCTGTTGGATTAGTTACACCATAAGTAAATAATTTAGGATCAGTTACATAATAGAAAACAACAGTGTCTATTTTCATTGTAACATTATCTTTAGTAATAACTGCTTGTGGTGGGAAATCTCCAATTTGTTCTTTCATTGAAACTTTATTTGCGATTCTTTCAAAGAAAGGTAATAAAAAATGAATTCCGACATGCCATGTTTTAGTATATTTTCCTAATCTTTCAATAACATACTCGTCAGTTTGTTTAACAATTTTTACATGTGCAAAAATTATAATCAATATTAAGATGCCAATTATTCCAAATACAATGCCAATAATTGCACCAGGGCCAATTTCATCAACAAGCACACTAAGTAAATTTAAATTAATCATCTTTTTCTGCCTCCTTGACGATAAATCTATTTCCTTTAATTGACTTAACAATAACTACTTTACCTTTTTCAATTTTTTCATTATTTTCAGATATACAATCCCATACAACTCCATCGATTTTAATTTCGCCTTTGTTAAATTGATCTATATCCTTTAATAATATAAATTCTTTACCAACGTATCTATCGACATTGGTTTTAGAATCATTTTTGCTATTTAAAAATTTCTTTACGAGAGGTTTTGTTGCAATAAGCAAGATAATACTAATAGCAACAAATATAATAATTTCGCCATACCATGGAAGTCCTGGAATAAATGATAAAAATAACGTCAATAATGAACCGCCAGCAAACCATATAGAAATTAGATCGCAAGTTAGCCCTTCTATAATTAATGACAACACAAAAACACCTAGCCAAACTGCCCACATATATTGTTCCATATTTTTGTCCTCCTTATATTTAAATTATAAATGATAAGCAAAAAATAAGAATAAAAATAACGTAATAAAAATGTAAATTTTAAGTATATATTATTTAATTAATAAAGATATGAATTGAATAATTTGTAATGCTGAATTTGCTTTATCAGAATCAGTATCTGTTGAAGGAGCTTTTGTTAATGAAGTTGAAAGTAATGCAAAAAATAAGAATACAATTCCAAATCCTAAAGTTAAATATGAAACAATGAGTTCGCTTCCTCTTTCTTTTGTTTTAACGAAAACGTTAAGACCGCCTCCAGTAATTGCACCAGAAGCACCTTCACTCTTACCACCTTGTAATAAGCCTAAGACAATAACAATAAATGCTACAACCCAGAATACATAATCATACCATTGCATACAAATCTCTCCTTAAAAACTATCAATAATGTTAAAACATTATTGTGATTTAATCAATATTTTACTGATTTTGAGCTTTTAATTCAAAAAGAATATCTCTTAATTGAATAGCCTTTTCAAAATCAAATTCTTTAGCTGCCTTATTCATAGCTTTTTCTACTTCTTTAATCTTAGCTTGTAACTCTTTTTTAGTCATCTTAGCTTTAGAATTTAGAACCTCTTCAGCTTCCGTTTCCGTGTTATGAATAGGTGCAGTTATTGGTTTTATAATTGTTTGAGGAATAATTCCATTCTCATCGTTATATTTAGTTTGAATTTCTCTTCTTCTATTTGTTTCATCTATACACTCTTTCATAGATTTGGTGATAGAATCAGCATACATTATCGCCTTTCCATGAGAATTTCTCGCAGCTCTTCCGACAACTTGAATCAAACTTCTTGTGCTTCTTAAAAATCCTTCTTTATCAGCATCTAAAATTGCAATTAAACTAACTTCAGGAATATCTAAGCCTTCTCTTAAAAGATTAATTCCAACTAATACATCATATTTTCCTTTACGAAGTTGATATATGATTTCACTACGTTCAAGTGTTTTACATTCACTATGCATATAAACAGCTTTGATACCTCTTTCTTTTAAATAAGCTGTCAAATCTTCAGCATTTTTAATCGTAAGAGTGACAATCATAACACGTTCGTTATGAGCAATTCTCTCTTTTATTTCGCTAACAAGATCATCAATTTGACCTTGAATTGGTCTCACTTCGATTTCTGGATCGACCAATCCAGTAGGTCTAATAATTTGCTCAACATACTCTCCATTTGTTTTTCCAAGCTCATAATCTCCTGGAGTTGCACTTGTGCAAATCACTTGATTTATTTCGCCTTCGAATTCATCAAAATTTAATGGCCTGTTATCTAAAGCACTAGGCAATCTAAAGCCATAATCTACAAGAGTAACTTTTCTTGAATGATCACCATTATACATTCCTCGCACTTGAGAAAAAGTAACGTGACTTTCATCAACAATTAAAAGGTAGTCTTTTGGAAAATAATCCATCAAGCAAAATGGTTTTTCTCCAGGCTTACGATGATCAATATGTCTTGAATAGTTTTCAATGCCAGGACAAATTCCAAATTCTTGCAAAGAAGCAACATCTTGTTTTGTTCTCATTTCAATACGTTCTTTTTCAAGAGGTTTCTTTTCATCTTCAAAATATTGCATCCTATCTTTTAATTCAGCAAGAATGGAATCACAAGCATCTAAAATTACATTTCTTGTAGCTGCGTGGTCATAAGCAGGCATTAAAGAATAAGAATGATATCTTTCCTTTACTTCACCAGTTAAATAATCACATCTACAAATTCTTTCAATTTCATCGCCAAAGCAATCCAAACGAATATACCGATCATAACTATTAACAGGCATTATGTCAATTAAATCACCGTGAACTCTAAATTTACCTGGTCCTAAATCAATATCATTTCTTTTATATTGAGCATTTAGAAGTTTGGCGAAAAATTCTTTTCTATTAAGTTCTTCATTTTCACGAACTTCAAATATCAATTTTTTATATTCTTCAGGATCAGTTAATCCATAAATAGATGCAACTGATGCAACAACAATTGTGTCACGCCTATCAACAACCGAGTTAATTGCACTAACACGCATCATTTCTATTTCTTCATTCATTAAACATGATTTATCAATATATGTGTCACTTGAAGGTAAGTAAGCTTCAGGCTGATAAAAATCGAAGTTGGATACAAAATATTCGACTCTATTTTCAGGAAACAGCTCCTTCATTTCAGCATAAAGTTGGCCAGCTAATGTTTTATTGTGAACTAAAATTAAAGTAGGACGCTGAACTCTCTCGATAACATTTGCCATCGTGAAAGTTTTACCTGTACCAGTCGCGCCTAAAAGGACTTGGAATTTTTTGTTTTCATTTAAACCCTTTACTAATTCTTTTATAGCTTCCGGTTGATCGCCAGTTGGTTTGTATTGGCTGTGTATTACAAAAAGTTTACTTTCCATTCTTTTTCTTCTTTAAATATTTTTTGATAAGTGTAATCGAGGATGGATTATTTCCCTCGATACTTGAGAAGCCTTCTCCTCCAATAAACATAACTTGAGAAAAAGTGCAAAAAGCTTTTGGGTCAATTTGTGAAATTCCATTTTTAATCTTGGTATATTCACGTCTAGAGAAATTTATTCGAACCATCTTTTTACTCTCTTTTGAATAACCGCCAATAACATCAAATAGTGTTGCGTCTCTATCAACATCATTAATTGCAAAATTAATAATTTCTTCATATTTATCGCTAATAACATCTACAGAATAAGCACCCACGCCACTATAAACAACTTCTATTAATGCTGAAGAAATAATTGCAGTTATAATTCCAATAAAGCTATAAATCAATGTAGTTCCACTAGGAATAACAAAGTTCATTATCATACCAGCAATAATAATTACGGCATCAATAACGAAGAAAGGAACTGATTCTTTTATTCCTGTATATTTGCTTATAATGAATGTCAATATATCAAGGCCGCCAGTTGATCCACCACCCCAAAAAGTAATTGCACAACCTATTCCAACTAAAATTCCACCAATAATGCCAATTATTAAATAGAATCCATAGTCCAAATTTAATTCAGCTAAATTAGTGATTACTCCATCCACGATAATTGCATTGCTATTTCCTATAGCTGCATTAACAAAATAATCTATAGCACCTGTTCTAATAAAAATTGAAAGAAATATTGGGTAAAAAAGTGTGGAAACAAATGACGACATCGTGAATTTTGGTCCTAAAACAATAAGTCCTACTGCAAATAATCCCCATGATAAAATGTAACTCATTATATCAGGAGAAATTACAGCACTCGTTAAAACCGAAATGCCTGAAATCCCACCACTTACAATCTTAAAAGGTATTAAAAAGAAAGCACATCCCGAAGTGAAAATCAATGTGCCTAAAAATAAGAGGCAAACATTAATGAAAGATTTTTTCCAGTTTATGTTTTTTAAAAATTCTTTAATTTTCATTTTTCTTCGCTTCCATTTCTAAATAAGAATAAATAAAGCCGTTGAGGTTGCCATCCATTACTTTGTCTATTTGAGTGTCTTCATAACCAGTTCTATTGTCTTTGACTAAAGTATATGGACAAAAAACATAGCTTCTAATTTGAGAACCCCATTCGATATTTTTTTGTTCACCAACAATACCTTTAATTTTATTTTTACGTGCTTCAAGTTCTCTTTCAAATAATTGAGATTTAAGCATATTCATTGCTAATTCCCTATTTTTTAATTGAGTTCTTTCGACTTGGCAAGAAACAACGATACCTGTTGGAATATGAGTGATTCTAACTGCTGTTTCAACTTTATTAACATTTTGGCCACCAGCACCACCACTTCTATATGTATCTATTTTTAAGTCAGCTGGATTAATTTCAATATTAACACCCTCATCAAATTGAGGTACAACATTCACACTTGCAAAGCTTGTGTGTCTTCTTGCGTTCGAATCAAAAGGAGAGATTCTTACTAATCTATGAACCCCTTTTTCGCCTTTTAAAAGTCCATATGCGTTTTTTCCTTCAATTAAAATAGTTGCACTTTTAAGTCCGGCTTCTTCACCAGGTAAGAAATCAAGAACTTTAAATTTAAGTCCTTCTCTTTCTGCATATCTTTCATACATTCTTAAAAGCATGTTTGCCCAGTCACAAGCTTCTGTTCCACCTGCGCCTGGATGAATCTCTAAAACTGTATTTAAACTGTCATACTCTCCACTAAAAAGAACAAGAACTTTTAATTCCTTTAATTTTTCTTGCAATTCATTAAAATAAGTACTTGCTAACTCAAGCATGTCTTGATCATTAACATCAAGCCCATTTACCATGTCATTTAAATCTTTAATTTCTTTATCTAATTTTTCAAATAATTCTATTTTATAAATAGCATCGTTTTTCTTGGAGACTCTAGCATTTGCTTCACGTTGATTGTCCCAAAAATGCTCATTAAGCATTTCGTTATCAACATCAGTAACAATAGATTTTAATTTAGATAGGTCAAAGAGAATCACCGAGCTGTGAAATTTCTTTCATAGCCTCATTTAATCCTAACTTAAAAGTATATAAATCAATCATTTTTTAATTCCTATTAATTTGTATGAACATCTTCGTATTCATGATCAGCAGCAGCTTTAGCATTTTCATCAATATGAGTAATGTTTAAATCAGCAGCTTGCTTGACGATTTTAACATCTTCTTTCTTTTCTTCCTTATTCTCTTCTATAGGTGAAGTTTCAGGAGCTTCAGCATTAATTACGAAAGTATCTTTTGGTTTATCATCAACTTTCTTTTCAACTTTTACGTTTAAAAGATTAAGAACTACTTCAAGAGAAATAGTTTCAAGCATTTCTCTAAACATAGCCCAGCCTTCATTAACATAATCTTGTAATGGGTTAACTTGTCCATAGCTTCTTAACGAAACTGATTCTCTAAATCTAGTCATGTTATCAATTTGTTGTGTCCAGTTTCTATCAATACATCTTAATGTAATTTGTCTTTCAACTTGGCTAGCAACATCTTTATCCCATTCTTTCTTTCTTGCTAAATAAGCATCCAGTAAAATTTCGCCTAAATCTTCTCCAGCTTCAGTTGGATCAGCTTCATCATAAAGACTTGGTTTTACAACTCCTTCTTCAAGGAATCTAGGAGCAATTAAGGCAGATAAGTTATTGCCATTAACAACTTTATTTTGTGCATTTTCAGGAATAGAACGTTTACATAATGCAATACCACAATCCTTAAATGTATCTAATAATAAGTCGTTGATATTATCAGCAAATAAGATTTCATCTCTTTTTGCGTACATAATTTGTCTTTGTTTGCTTAAAACATCATCGTAATCAAGTAAGTTTTTACGTACATCAAAGTTTTGTCCTTCAATACGTTTTTGAGCACCAGTAATTGCGTTAGTTAACATTCTGCTTTCAATAGCTTCATCGCCATATCCTGCAAACATTTTTCTAAGATTATCATTAGCAAATCTAATCATTAAATCATCTTCAAGTGAAACATAAAATCTTGAGAATCCTGGGTCACCTTGACGACCACTACGTCCTCTTAATTGGTTATCAATACGTCTTGATTCATGTCTTTCAAGGCCGAAGACGCATAATCCACCTAAACTTCTTGTTTCAGGTGTAAGTTTAATATCAGTACCACGACCTGCCATGTTAGTTGCTAAAGTAATATGTCCTTTTTCGCCAGCATGAGAAATAATTTCAGCTTCTCTTGCGTGGTTTTTAGCATTTAACATATCAAATTTAAGTCCAGCTTCTGCTAAATAATTTGCAACTTCTTCTGAACATTCAACACTAGGAGTACCAATAAGAATTGGTTGTCCTTTTTCGTGTCTTTCAATAACTTCTTTTACTAAAGCCTTAATTTTTGCTTTTTTAGTACCAAAAACATAATCAGTAGCATCTTCTCTAATAACTGGTCTATTAGGAGGTACACAAACAACCTTCATATTATAGATTTTTCTAAATTCTTCTTCTTCAGTTTTTGCTGTACCAGTCATACCACCAATCTTTTTGAATAATCTAAAGAAGTTTTGATATGTAATTGTAGCTAAAGTAACTGTTTCTTCCTTAATTTTAACACCTTCTTTAGCTTGGATAGCTTGTTGTAAGCCATCACTATATTCTCTTCCTTTAAGAACACGTCCTGTAAATTGGTCAATTAATTGAATTTCATTATCTTGATCGACAAGATATTCAACATCTCTTCCCATTATGTAGTTAGCTTTTAAAGCTTGGTGAATTCTATGAACTAAGTCTTGGTATTGTGGAGCATAAAGATTATCAAGTCCGAACATTCTTTCTGCTTTATCAACACCTGTATCAGTTAAGTTAACTGATTTAGTTTTAACGTCGATTTCAAAATCACCATCAGGGACATAATCAGGATGTTTTCTCTTATAATCTTCATCAACTTGTGTAGATGCTCTAAGCATTTTTACAAATCTATCAGCAACTGTATATTGTGAAGCACTAGTTTTTGCACCACCAGAAATAATAAGTGGCGTACGTGATTCATCGATTAAAACGCTATCTGCTTCATCGACAATACAATAATTAAGTGGTCTTAAAACTCTTTGCTTTGCATCTGGAGCCATGTTGTCTCTAAGATAATCAAAGCCAAGTTCACTATTAATTGTATAAGTTACATCACAAAGGTGTGCAGCTTGCTTTTCTGAAGTTGTTAAACTGTGTAAGTTAACACCAACAGTAAGTCCTAACCAACGATAAACTTGTCCCATTTCATTAGCATCTCTTTGAGCAAGGTATTCGTTAACTGTAACAACGTGTACACCTTTTCCTTCGAGTGCATTTAAATAAACAGGCATAGTAGCTGTTAAAGTTTTACCTTCACCGGTTCTCATTTCAGCGATATCGCCATCAGTTAAAACTAAACCACCAATAATTTGAACTTCGAACGCATACATACCAAGAACTCTTCTACCTGCTTCTCTACAAACAGCAAAAGCTTCGTATTTGATATCGTTTAATGTTTCTCCGTTTTTTAATCTTTTTCTAAATTCATTAGTTTTTGCTTTTAATTGATCATCAGTAAGCTTTGACATTTCATCAGCTAATGCAAGAACGTGTTTAGCTTCTTTTTTATACTTGTTCAAGTAGTGTTGATCGATTCTAAAAATTTTTTCAATAATATTACTCATATAAATACCTTTACAAACTTAATTATTATACCATTATTTTATAATGGTATCAAAGAAAACATAAGCCATTACTAGATAACTTCAATATTTTTGCCTAGATGTTCTAGTTCTTCTTTGCTAAAAATCCTTTTTGCTACAACCAATATTTTAATTTCTTTTGGTTTTAATGTTTTGATTAGTTCGGAAGCCACTCGCAAAGTTGAACCTGTTGTGCAAATATCATCAACAATTAAAATCTTTAAAATCCTTTTTTGCAGTTGCGTGCTTTTTTAGCCACTGTTTTTCATGCTTTATGATACAATGTCGGTAGAACTTATTTGAAGTCTAC
>UQXJ01000028.1 GCA_900545015.1 uncultured Mollicutes bacterium
ATGTACGGTGTATGATGATTAAAGAGTTCTCTACCTACAATAATGAAACGCTACCAAATGAAGCATAATTTTTGATTTTCCTCTTTTGTAATCGTTATTTATGGTAACTTTTAATTAATTACAGTGTTATAATTTCGCTTTGTATGACATCGATTAATCTAGGAAGTAAAAACACATTTAAATCAATCCTGTATTTAGCAATTCCATCAATGATTGCCCAACTTGTAAACATCTTGTATAACATCGTTGATAGAATTTTTATAGGAAATATGCCTGGTAATGGAGAAATCGCACTTATAGGAGTTGGAGTTTGTGCACCTATATTAACTTTTTTATCATCTTTTGCTTATCTTATTGGTTTAGGTGGTGCTCCTGTTTTTTCTATGTCCCTTGGTGAAAAAAACGAAGAAAATTCTAAAAAGATATTAGCAAACGCTTTTATACTTTTAATGATAATTTCAGTTATTTTATTAATAATCATCTATCCATTAGCAAAACCAATTCTATATTTATTCGGTGCAAGTGAACAAAGTTTTCCGTATGCATATAGTTATTTATTAATCTATTTAGGCGGTACTTTCTTCTCAATACTTTCGCTTGGTTTAACCCAATTTATCATTGCCCAAGGTAAATCCACATTAGCAATGTTAGTTACACTTTTAGGATGCGTAATTAATGTTGGCCTTGATCCTTTATTAATATATGTGTGTAACATGGGCGTTAATGGAGCCGCTTTAGCTACCCTTATATCCCAATTTGTATCATTTTTATTTGTTTTATTCTTACTTTTAAAAGTTACAAATATAAAGCTATCATTTTGTAGACTTGAAAAGAAAATATCGATGAAGATTTTAAAATTAGGATTTTCTCCTTTTATTATTACCTGTACAGATTCAATTATCTTTATTTGTTTAAACACATGTTTAAAGAATTATGGAGGAGTAAAAGCAGATTTTTATATTGAAGTCGCTACAATCGTTCAAGCATTCTTTTCATTAACTACTGGTCCATTATTAGGAATTTCTTCCGGTACTCAACCATTACTCGCCTATAATTATGGAGCAAAAAATATCAATCTAATTGAAAAATCGGAATTTCAAATTACACTTTTTGCATTTATTTTTTGTAGCGTTTGCTTTGGATTATCATTTTTTGTAGGCGAACCATTTGCTAGACTTTTCATAAGTCTTGCTTCAAATACACCAAATGAAGAAGTAATTACTGTTGCAGGAAAAGTAATAATGATTTATATGTTTGGAATTATTCCACTCTCTTTCCAATATGTTTTTGTAGATGGCTTAACCGGTTTAGGACAAGCTAAATATTCAATTTGGCTTTCTTTAAATAGAAAAATTGTTCTCCTTTTACCTCTTACAATCTTACTTCCAATCATTACAAAAGATGCATTTTCAGTATTCTATGCAGAGCTTATTGCTGATGTTGTTTCTAGTGTCGTGAGTTCAGGAGTTTACTTAATTTTAATAAAAAAGATTCTAAATAAAAGAGCACACGAATCAAAAAGTGTACTCGATTAAATTCATATTTAACTACTAATTATCGACTAATTTACTACTAATAAACTACTTTATATTGTACTTTTGCAGGGTTTTTGATTTAAATCAAACTATTTATTTTTATCCTCTGGCATAGTGACTTCTACTACTTCATCAAAGCGTTTTTTAGTAGATTCATCTAAAGGTTCGTATTGTTTTATCATGTTGAAAATTACATCTTCAGGAACCCATTTATCCTTAATTCTATTTTTGTTGTTCTTAAGATTCCAATTAATATCAGTTGTATAAAACATAATAATTATGTTTTTATCAAATTTCCTTAATCTATCTAAATAATGGTTTCTTCTTTTATTATCTAAAAAGGTAGAATCCATAATGAAAGTAAAATCTTCAATACCTTCTTTTATTAATTTATCATATTGTTCATTTGCAAGATCAATCATATGATCATATATTTCATACATATCTTTAGGAAAATGAAGATATGTTCCATACATTGATTTTCTTGTTTCATCACTATCGAAATGGAATGAATTTTCATCATGATAATGTTTTTTAACATATGTTGATTTGCCTGAACCAGGTAAACCAGCAAGAATTATCAATTTCTTCATGTTAGATAAGTTTCTTTCTAATTTTAGATGATGCAAAATCAATTAAAAGAATCATAACAATTAATCCCCGAATAATTGCACCAAGTTCTGGCCAGTGTCTATTGATTGCAAGTGTATTGATAAAATAACCAATACCACCTTCTTCTCCAGCACAAAGTCCGAGTAGAGCGGCTGTTCTAACATTTAAGTCAAATCTATAAAGAATAACGTTAAGGAAGTTAGGAAGAATTTGAGGGACAACACCTAATTGTATTCTTGTAAATACTGTTGCTCCGCAAGCATTAAGCGCTTCAAGTGGTCCATCATCAATTAAATCAAGTTGTTCACTATATAATTTTCCAATCATACCAATTGAGTGAATTGATAAAACAAGCATTGCAGTTAATCCACCAAATCCAGTACCTTTAATTAAGATAAATCCGAATAAGATTTCAGGGAAAGTTCTAATTGTAATTAATATAATTTCTGAGATGATTGCCCATTTACCAACCATTTTTCTACTAGCAAGAAAGCCAAATGGAATAGATAAAATAGAAGAAATTAATGTGCCAGCAAACGCAATAGCAAATGTTTGTAACAATTGATAAACAACAGATTTTTCAAATGAATACCCACCAAAACCAAACATATATGCAAAATTAGGAGTAAATAATCCTTTAAATAATTTTGAAATAGTATCGTTATCTTTAAAACCAACATTAGTAAAGAATCCAGTTTTAAAGCCAAAATAAATAAAAATAGCAACAAATACTACAAGTGTAACAACATTAACAACCCATCTTTTTGGTAATTTTTTATAAGCATCATCAACATTTTCATAGTGAGGATTCTTATTTCTTCTAAATAAATTTTTAAAATCAATTTTTGTCATAATAAGTCCTCCAACTATTGCAATTTCCTTCTTAAATAACTACTTAATAGTTGTAAGAATAAAACAACGATAAATAATGGGACTAAAACACAACCTACTTTTTCATAGCATCTATCTGCGATTGCATCACTAATTAACGTACCAATACCACCAGCGCCAACGAAGCCTAAAACAACACTAGCTCTAATATTAATTTCGAAAGTGTAAATTATGTTACTAATAAATGCAGGTGAAACTTGAGGCCAAACGCCAACCATAAAGGCTTGTCCACGTGTTGCGCCTGTTGAGCTCATAGCTTCAAAAGGATTCATATCACAAGTTTCAACATATTCATACATAAGTTTAAAAATTACACCAAGTGTAAATACTGACATTGCCCAAATACCTGCAGTGCTACCAACACCACAAATACAAACACAAACGACAGCCAAAACGAATGTTGGAATAGTTCTAACAATATTAATAATTGCTCTAACTGGCATATAAATCCATGCATGTTTTGAGCAATTTCTAGCAGCTAATAAAAATAAAGGAACAGAAACTAAAGAACCAATTGTAGTTGAAATAAAAACTAAACCAACTGTATTCCAAATTTCAGGAATCGCTTCTTTAGTCATATAGCCAAAATAGCCACCCCAATATTGAAGAGTAGGTGAATCTTGGAACATTTTTACAAAAATTATTCCTAATTGGTCTAAAGTAATCTTTCTAGGAAATGTAATTAATGTAAAACATAATCCAAATATTAAAAGAACAATTAATACATAAATAGGAACTAAGCTTCTCTTTTTATATATAACTTTTGTAGGTTCATTATTTGAATCTACTGAAACAACAACTTTTTTAAATAAGAAAGGATACTTCTCACGAAGTTTTAAATCCTTTTCTTCCTTTGAAATGATAAGCTTATTCGTTTTCTTGAACATGATGTTCTCCTAACTTTTCATTAGATTTTAATGAACGTCCATAAATTTGTTTAATGACATCATCATTAACGTCTTCAGGTTTACCATCGAAAACGATTTTTCCTTCTTTTATGCCAATAATTCTTGTTGAATATTTTAAAGCTAGATCAACATGGTGCATATTTGCAACAATTGTAATTCCAAATTCTTGATTAATACGTTTGAAGTCATTCATAACGCTCATTGTTGTAATTGGATCAAGAGAAGCAACTGGTTCATCAGCTAAAATAATGTTTGGTTCTTGAGTTAATGCACGTGAAAGAGCAACTCTTTGCATTTGTCCACCACTAAGTTCATCAGCTCTAACATAAGCTTTATCTAAAATTCCAAGTTTATCTAAGCATTGAAGAGCAAGCATTTTCTCTTCCTTTTTATATATGCCAAAGACACTTTCAAAAAAGTTATGATATCCAACTCTTCCTGAAAGAACGTTTTTATAAACATTACTTCTTTTAACAAGGTTGAACGATTGGAAAATCATACCAATATTTCTTCTTAATAAACGTAATTCTTTTCCTTTACAAGTTCTTACATTTATTTTTTGCTTTAATTGAATTGGAGAACCATCAAATTCTCCTTTTTTCAAAATGTCTTCTAAGTAATCGACTTCCTTTTTAATAATAGCAACTTCATCAGCTTCAATTTCTGGATTTAATTTAGAAATTGCTTTCATTTTTCTTTCGATTTCTTTTTTAATACATTTTTCTGAGGATTTGATAGTTTTAAAAACGTCTACATAAAGTTCCCCGTTTTGAATATCGTGCATCTTATTAATTGTTCTTAATAAGGTAGACTTACCCGCACCTGATAACCCAATGATGGAGACGAAATCTCCATCATTGATTTGTAGGTTAATATCTGTTAAAGCTTTAAATCCATTTGGATAAACTTTATCAACGTTTTTAAATACTATCATAAAAATTCCTCAAAAAATTAATTATTAAATTTTGCTATTTATTAAAGATTATTTACCGTTAGCAACTTTCCACTTATACATTTCAACTTCACTAGCGAAATCAGAAGCTTTTGCATCTTTATAGCCTGTGTGTGAGTAGATGTTATAGAGTAAGTAAGCACCTGAACCTTTTTCATCTTTAGTTCCATCAACTGCAGCGCCTTTAAATGCTTTCTTAATAGCATCTTTCTTAGCTTGGCTAAGTGTAGCTCTTGCTGAAATTGTATCATTATAGATTGGAGTTGTCATACAGACAGTAACTGTTTTCTTCCATAAATCTTCATCATGATAATATGAACTTGATTCTTTGTTGAAACCTTGTGTGTAACGGATATCCATAAATCCGAAAGCAGCATCAACTTGTCCACTCATAACGTTTTGGAAAGCTGCATCATAACCACCATCAGATTTAACACCTTTCATTTGTCCTTTTGAAGCATCTGCCCCATTATCAACAAATGTCATACCATTTTTATTAAGGTAATCTGTATCTGTGATTGTTGAATTCCAGTTAGTACCAAACCAAACGTTTCTATTTTCTTCTTTCTTTAAACTATTTAAGAAGAATGATGGATATAAATAGCCAGCACCACTTGTTTGTCCTTGAAGAGCCACTGTTGTACCTGCAAGTTCATCAACTGTAACTTTACCATCGTTGTTTTTATCAAGAGCTGGTTTTCCAAGTTTTGCTCTTTCTGCATCACTTAATACGAAGCAAACTGAGTTATAGAAATTAACTTGGTTTTCTTTACCCTCTGTTTGTTGTCCTAAATATGTTTTATTATCTTTTGAACATTTATAGTCTGCACTATTCATAGCTTCGACTTGTTGTTTTCTAACTTTTTCGCTTTGTTGACCATTTCCAACATCGATTTGAACTTGATAACCATCTCTAACTGATGTCATTAAAACATCAACTTTTCCTGGTTCAGTTGTTTCAATTTGAGCAAATCCACTTGCTGTTAAGAATCCGATATCAGCTTGTTCAGAAAGCAATGCCTCTGTGACTGCTGCATAGCTTGTACCAACGTTGATCTTATATTCGTATTCTGGAACGATTTTGTGTAAGACTTTTGCAAGTGCACCAGCTGTTTCTGTTAAATCTTGACTATCTCTACTTGGAACGAATGAGATGTTGATGATGTTGTCATCTTCTTTTTCTGTTGTGCCACCACAACTAACGATGCCTGTTAATGCAATTGCACTTAAAGCGCATAAAGCTAAAAAATTCTTTTTCATAATAATGTATAAACCTCCACAAAAAGAAATTTTAAAGGGCAAAAAGATAATAAAAAAAGGGTGTTGACCCCATTGTACCTAGATTATGATAGGCACTATTTGAGAAATCGACACCTTTGATTCTTCTTCTAACCACGGTATTATAAACAAATTTATTTTAAATTTTAATAGTAAGCGCTTTCAATATTTTTCTTTTTTTGAAAAACTTACATTTTCCATACATTTTTAAATAATTAACAAAAAAATTAATTTCATTTTAATTGGATTTTAGTAAAAAAGAAGTAATTACTTATTGGCCTTTTTAGGAAATGAAGCATTAATTCTTGAGTTTAATAATTTCATTTTATCTAGCATCGTTAGAAATTGTTATACCTTATTAAATGATGTGTTCAATATGCATAGTAACTTTAATTATGCACTTTTAAGCTAAATCAATTTGCATACTATTTGGAGCAATTTGCATATTAACTAATGAAAAATATGCAAATTATTGTTATAATATGCAAAACATTTGCATATTTTATAGTCAAAAATATGCAAATTAAACTAAAAGGAGGCAAATATGAGAAAATACGATTATTCATTTCTTAGAAGCTTAAAAGTACCTGCCAATTTTCTAAATATGACAAGTGCAATTTATTCATTAAAAACACTCGCCGATCAAAAGAAAAGTCAGTACCCTGACATTTTTACTAATTTAGAAAAGATAGCAATTATTCAATCTGTAAAAGGAAGTAATGCAATTGAAGGAATTGTTACAACTGACAAAAGAATTGAAGAAATTGTTAATCAGAATTCTAATCCATTAAACCACACTGAAAAAGAGATTGCAGGATATAAAGATGCACTAAACCTCATCCACGAGAATTATCAAAATATAAGTTTCGATTTCAATACAATAAAAAGTCTCCATCGAGTTATGCTTGATCGCACAGAATTACTACATCGCGGAGATTTCAAAAAAGAAGACAATGTAATTCGTGAAAGGTATAAAGACGGAACGACAAGAATAAGATTTATGCCTGTAAAAGCTTCAGATGTAGAGACTGAGATGAATGAACTAGTTTATGCATATGTAGATGCTATAAATGATAGCGAAATTAATCAACTTATCTTGATTCCATGTGTCATTTTAGATTTTCTTTGCATTCATCCTTTTCAAGATGGAAACGGAAGAATGTCTAGACTATTATCGCTACTTTTAATGTATAAAAATGGCTTTGATATTTCAAAATACGTTTCATTTGAAGAACAAATTAATAGAATGAAAGGAAACTATTATGAAGCTTTAAGGTTATCTTCTATTGGTTGGCACGAAAATAATAATGATTATATTCCATTTATTGAAAATTTTCTTTATACATTATATTTATGTTACAAGGAATTAGACAAACGATTCTTAACTATTAAAAGTGGTAAGGTAAGCAAGACTAAAAGAGTAGAGGAAACAGTATTATCTTCATTTATACCAATCTCTAAAAAAGAAATTCAATATTTATTGCCTGATATATCAATTACAACAATCGAAAAAGTACTAACAAACATGTTGAAAGAGGGACAAATAATAAAAATTGGCAATACTCATGATGCAAAATATATTAAAAATAAATAATTTGCATAATAAGTAGAATATTACTCTACAAAAAAACTACGATGTTTGGCATATCACTTAAATCGTAGTTTTTTAATTAATTAGTTATCTTTTTTCTCTTCTTCAGAGCAACAGCAACAATGTTTTTCTTCTTTCTTATATTTCTTTTTATAAGCTTTTAATAATTTCTTTCCTGATCCACCACAATCACATCCAGTTAATGATTTTTCTTTCATCTTTCTTAATGAGAAGTAAACGATAAGAATTAAAACTATTACTCCAAGAACTACAAGAATTACGATATCAGCCGTAGTTATTGAAGTGCTATTTTCAGTAGCATCTTCTAAAATATTTAATAAATTCATCATATTAATTACCTAAAGCAAGTTCTTCTTTCTTCTTTTTATTGTTATATAAAACAAGTAAAACGATAACGATAATAATTAATGGAATAAAGATTGCTAATGTCCAAAGATATGTAAAGCCAATATAAATAAACATTGAAACAAAGTATGAAGTTGCAATCCAGAATCCAATTGTTGACCAGAATTTTCCTTTTGGAAGTTCTGCTTTTGCTGTTGCACAAGCTGCAAAGCAAGGAATTGTTAACATATTGAATGCAATAAATGCAATGACACCCCAAGAATTAATTCCAGTTGATTGAACCATAGCAATTGCAGCATTTAAACCTTCTTCAACTTCTCCATCAGCTCCAGCAAAACGTGGAAGAATTAAAGCAAGTGATCCAATTGTTGAAATAACGTTTTCTTTTGCAACTAAGCCATTTAAAGCAGCAACTGCGAAGACCCATCCATAGCTTGAAAGTTGTGATCCAAATCCAAGTGGTGTAAAGATTGGTTGAATGAACTTTCCAAGTGAAGCAAGAATTGAATTGCCTATTGATTCAGCAGCAAGTATTGTTTCTGGAGCACCTGGTTCCATTTCAGCAATACCTTCAATATCAATAAATGTCCAATCCCATCTAAAGTGAGATGTAAACCAAATAAGAATTGTTGAAAGTAAAATAATTGTGAATGCTTTTTTAACGAAGTGTTTTGTTTTATCCCATAAGTGAACCATTAAAGACTTAGGTTGTGGCCAGTGATAAGCTGGTAATTCCATAATGAATGGTGGGACTTTTCCTCTTAATGCAGTAGCTCTCATAATAATAACTGTAACAAGAGCAACAACCATACCGAGAACATACATTGAATAAACGATAATTTCAGGATTGAAACTTGGTAAGAAAATTTTAACAACAGCATAAGCAAATACAGTTAAGATAGGTGCTTTTGCTCCACATGAGAAGAATGGAATAACGCGAATTGTTGAAATTCTTTCTTTATCATCAGCAAGTGTACGTGTATTAATCATTGCAGGAACTGAACATCCAAAACCCATAATCATAGGCATAAATGCTCTTCCTGAAAGACCAAATTTTCTAAAGATTCTATCAAGAATAAATGCAACACGAGCCATATATCCTGAATCTTCTAAGATTGCGAAGAATAAGAATAAGAATAAGATTTGAGGTAAGAATCCAAGGACTGCGAATAAACCGCCTAAGATGCCATCGCAAACAAGTCCGATTGCCCAGTTTGATGCTCCTGCATTAGTTAAGCCAACATTAACGAGAGTAGTAATTGATCCTGTTATACCATTAAAGATATTTGCAAGAATGACACCTGGAGAGTTGATTGCTCCGTTAGCAAAACAACCTGCAAAGTTGTTATAAATTTGTTGTCCAAGTGTTAATTCACCTTCTATTTCAGGGAAGCTAACAAGTCCTCCTTCAATTCCATCAAAGCATCCTGCTGCTCCTAAATAAAATAAATCTTCACTAAATGTTAAGTGAAAAATAACAAATAAGATAATCAAGAAAATGGGAATACCAAGCCATCTATTTGTTAAAACTTTATCTATTTTATCAGAGATTGTTAACTTCTTTTCGTTTTCGATAACATCTTCTGATTTTGGCTTAAGATGGAAGAATTCTCTAATTTTTTTGTTTCTTTCAATCTTTTTATCAATTTTTTGTGCCTTTTTTGCAAGCTTTTTATTCATTTTTGAATCTAAACTTGTATCAACAATTTTGACACTGTGGAAGTGTTCAGATATATATTTATATCTAGCATCAGCAACGATTGCTTCAAAATCACTTCCAAATACATCATCTTTAAAAGTTGCTTTATAAGCTTCAACCATATGAACTAAATCTGGGTGAGCTTCTGTTTCAAGCTTATCGAGTTCAACAAGTTTAACAGCGTGGAACAAAGGATTTTCAACTTTCATTCCTTCAAAAGCGATCTTACAATCATTAATTAAATGATTTAAATTGCTATTTTCTAAAACTGTTTTTCCAACTCTATGTTTATTGCTTGATTCGTAAGCAACTTTCATGAGTTCATCGAGATTAGTTTCTTTTAAAGCTGAAATTTCAACAACAGGAATTCCAAGTCCTTCACTTAAAAGTTTTACATTTACAGTTTGGCCGTTCTTTTCAAGTTGGTCCATCATGTTTAATGCAATAACCATTGGAACATCTATTTCAAGAAGTTGAGTTGAAAGATATAAGTTTCTTTCAAGGTTTGTTGCATCAACGATATTAATCACGCAATCTGGTTTTTCTTCAAGAATATAATTACGTGAAATAACTTCTTCAGGTGTATAAGGGGAAAGTGAATAAATACCAGGTAAATCAATAATCGAAATTGGTTCTTCTAATTTTTTATAAGTTCCTTCTTTTTTATCAACTGTAACACCAGGCCAGTTTCCTACATAAGCTGTTGAGCCTGTAAGGACATTGAATAAAGTAGTTTTTCCACAGTTAGGATTACCAGCAAGAGCAAATCTTTTCATTCTTTGTTCTCCTTTTTCTTAAAAAAGTTGAAAAAAGATTTCTTTTCTTTTGTAGGAGTTTTATCTTTTACAATAGTCATTTTTAATGTAACGAGTTCCGCTTCAACTTTTCTTAAAGTTAATTCATATCCACGGATATTAACTTCAATAGGATCACCGAGTGGAGCCTTCTTTTTTAATAAAATTTCTGCTCCAGGAGTAATTCCCATATCGAAAAGTCTTCTACGAATCGTACCTTCATCTTTAATGCTAGTTACGATTCCACACTCACCTATTTCAAAGTTGTTAAGTGTCTTTTCCATATTTTTCCTTTCTTTATGCAACAAATATTTTCATTGCAATATTCTTATCAAGAGCAAGTCTTCCTTCTTTAACAAGAACAATTACACTACCGTTTTCAGAAGATAAGACTTGAATCTTACTATTAACGGTAATTCCTAAATTTTCTAAGTGTTTCTTAGTCGTTTCATCAACAAGTATTCTTGTGATTGTTAATTCAACGTTTAATGGTGCAATAAATATTGGCATAAATTCTCCTCCTTAACTATTAGTTAGTTAAGACTAACACATATTTTAATTACATGAGTTAGTCATGTCAAACTATTTTATTATTTTTATTATTTTTAAAAAATTATATTCTATGTAATATATAAAATATATTTATACCTTTAATCATTAATGCATAGTTTTCAAATTATCATTGCATTATCAAAAAGAAAGCACTTTTTTAAGTATTTTAATTTGACTTTATAAAACAATGGGTATTTAATAGGTGTCTAGTAATAAAAGAGAAGGATTGATTTATGGATTTTGGAAAGATTATTGAACCATTAACTTGGAATAATTTACCCCCAGAAATGCTCTCAAGTATACTCGCATTCTTAATTCTTTTAGTTATAACATTTTTAGTTCATTTTAAGATAAAACATTATGATCCACTTAAAAAACCAAGTGGTTTTATTAATGCTATCGAAGCTTTAGTGAATTTTGCTGATAACCAAGTAAAAGATTTAATGGGCGATGCATTTGAAGGATTTGGAGGTTACATTCTTTTTGTTGGAGCTTATATCTTTTTAGGATTTTTCATTGGAATGATCGGCATTCCAAATGTTTTTCAACCTAACACTTCTTTCTATTTAGAAGCTTTACCAAACCCATTTACTAATCTCGCATTTCCTTTATCACTTGCATTATTAACATTTCTTTTAACACACGGAACTGCTATAAAATATCAAAAACGGGCATATTTTAAGCGTTATATTGAACCAATTCCACTATTTTTACCTATAAATCTTGTAACAATGTGGTCAAACGTTTTAAGTTTAACGCTCCGTTTATTTGGTAATGCTTTAGCTGGATATTGTGTTATCACTTTAATTTATGTTGGAATTGGAACAATTATTCCAGGTACTTATTTTGGTTTTATGCTTGAACCAATTTTAGCACCAATTGCTCACTTATATTTCGATGTATTTGATGGGTTTATTCAACTTGCTGTCTTTACAATGCTTACAATGATAAATGTAAGTGCAGAATATATTTCTCCTGAAGATGTTATTGCAGCGCGTAATGCAAAGGCAGAATATAAAAAAGAAAAGTTAGCTAAAAAACAATCTAAGAAACTTTTAAAACAAAAAGCACGTAATTAATAAAACTAGGAGGCAAATTTTATGGTATTTATCGGTTTAGGAATTTCATGTATAGCAATGGGTCTTGCTGCTATCGGTGAAGGTTGGGGTGTATCTAAAGCAATGGATGCAATTGGTAGAAATCCAAGTGCTGCTAAAGATATCAGAACTAACATGATCGTCGGTCTTGCTTTAATTGAAACAGTTGCTATTTATATTCTTGTCGTTGCTATTTTAATGGCTTTCGTTGTAAAGGCTTAAGTTTAAGAATTATGAAGAAATCAAGATTATTAACATTATTACTCATTTCTTCAGGTTCTTTGCTATTATCAAGTTGTGATACTGATATGATTGAAGATAAAGTATCAACAACAGTCAATAACATGCTACCAAATTTATGGGTTACATTAATTCAATTAGCAATGTTTGTTCTTATTGCTATTCTTTTTATGGTGTTTGCTTATAAACCAATTAAAAAGAAACTCGAACAACGTGCTAATTACATTGATAGAAACATCAAAGATAGCGAAAAACTTATTAAAGAAAGTGAAAATAAGATAAATGAAGCTAATGCTACAATTTTAGCAAGTCAAAAGAAGGCTGGAGAAATCGTCTCAACTGCTCAAAAGAACGCTGAGATTAAAGCTCAAGCTGTTGAAAAAGAATTAAAAGAAACAATCGAAGCTCAAAGAGTTCTTGCTCATAAAGACATCGAAGATGAAAGAAAAAAGATGATTGAAGAAGCTAATGAGCACATTGTTAATACTGCAATTGAAACTAGTAAACAAATCTTAAAAAGAGAAGTTAAAGTCGAGGATAACGATAAATACATCAACGATTTTATCGATCAATTAAATAAAGAGGATAAATAAAATGGATAACGATGCCATTTATAATAAAATTGCAGAAGGCTTATATGCTAGTGCAGTAGAAAATAACACTCTTGCTACTTATAAAGAAGATTTAAAATTTATTGTTTGGAATTTAGTCATCAATAAAGAATACTTCGACTTTTTAAAGTCTCCTTTTATTGAGGAAAAAAATAAATTTAAGTCACTTGATGAAATTTTTTCTAGTGTTGTCGTTCCTGAAGTTTTAGATTTTATCAAGCTTGTAATCAACAAGGGATTAATTAGTGGCATTGAATATATTCAAAAACATTTTAATGAACTTGCAGCTATTAAAGAAAATATCATTTTAGGTACTGTATATAGTGCAATTAAACTTAAGAAGAACCAAATTGTTGCTTTAGAAAAAACATTTGGAAAGAAATTTAATCACACTGTCGAACTTAAAAATATTATTGATGAATCATTAATTATTGGAATCAGGGTTTTAATTAATGGTTATATTTATGAATATAGTGCAGAAAGCGAATTAGAAGCAATTAAAAACGGTTTAATTACTAATATAAATAAAGAAACTAACTCGAAAGGAGAGATAAAAAATGGCTAATCTCACAAATTTGAACTCTCTATCTGAGATTATTAAAGATCAAATTGATAAATACGAAAACAAAATTGATGCTAAAGAAGTTGGACAAGTCGTTAGCGTTGGTGACTGTATTGCTACAATTTATGGACTTGAAAAAGCAATGTATGGAGAATTAATTTTATTCTCTAAAAAGCAATATGGTATGGTTATGAATATTGAAGAGGATACCATTGGTGTCGCTCTTTTTGGTAGTGATATAAAAATTAAAGAAGGTGACACATGTTATAGAACAAAGCACGTTGTCAGTGTCCCTGTTGGTGATGAGCTTTTAGGAAGAGTTGTTAATGCTTTAGGTCAAGCAATCGATGGAAGAGGTAAAATTGAAACTCAAAATTATCGTCCAGTCGAATTAATTGCTCCTCAAATCATGGATCGTCAATCCGTTAATGAACCACTCGAAACTGGAATTAAAGCAATTGACTCAATGATTCCAATCGGAAAAGGACAAAGAGAATTAATTATTGGTGATAGACAAACAGGTAAAACTGCTCTTGCAATTGATACAATTATCAATCAAAAAGGTAAAAATGTTTTATGTGTTTATTGCGCAATTGGTCAAAAAAACTCGTCAATCGCCCAAATTGTTGAAAAATTAAAGAGATATGATGCTTTAAGCTACACAGTTGTTGTTAACTCAAGCGCAAGTGAACCATCACCGATGCAATACCTCGCTCCTTATGCTGCAACTTCTATTGCTGAACATTGGATGCATGAGGGAAAAGATGTCCTTGTTGTTTTTGATGACTTAAGTAAACATGCAGTTGCATATAGAACTCTTCTTCTTTTATTAAGAAGATCTCCAGGTAGAGAAGCTTATCCAGGTGATATTTTTTATCTACATTCAAGACTTCTTGAAAGAGCATGTAGATTATCTGATGAACTCGGTGGAGGATCAATCACTGCTCTTCCAATTGTTGAAACACAAGCTGGCGATATTAGTGCATATATTCCAACAAATATTATTTCAATTACTGATGGTCAATTATTCTTAAATACTGATATGTTTAATGCTGGTCAAAGACCTGCTATTGATTCTGGACTTTCAGTATCTAGAGTTGGTAGCGCTGCACAAACCAAAATTATGAAAAAAGCATCAAAAGGTTTAAGAATGGCTCTTGCTAACTATCGTGAAATGCTTGATTTTTCACGTTTTGGTAGTGATCTTGATAAAACAACTCAAAATATCCTAAATCATGGTGCTGCTGTCCTTGAAGTTTTAAAGCAAAAACAATATATGCCTTTATCTTTAGGACAAGAAATTATCGATATTTACTTAGCTCAATCAGGAAAATTAGATACTGTTGAACTCGATAGAATTCATCCACTTTTAAAGTTGCTTGATAACACTATTCAAGCTCAATATCCTGAAATTTATGAAACTATAAATGTTAAAAACGAATTTACAAGTGAACAAAAAGATCAAGTTCTCAAAATTTTTGACACGCTTTTAACAAGTACAAAAGCCGAAGACTTAATTAATAAAGACGAATTTAATTTTTAATTTATGGCTGAATCTCTTTTAAACCTTAAAAATAGAATTACAACAGTTGAATCAATCAAAAAAATAACAAATGCTATGAAATTAATTGCTAGCAGTCGTTACACAAGATTGAAATCTCTTTATGATGCAAACATTGAGTACACAAATGAAATGAAAGATGCGATGGAAGTATCTTTAAAATACGTTAATTATGGAGATAGAAAATTACCAACTTGTTTAATTAAAAATTCTGGTGATAAGAAATTATTCATTCTTGTATCACCTACTTTAGGACTTTGTGGTTCTTATTTTTATAACATCCAAAAGTTAGTTCAAAAAGAAATTAAACCTAGTGATGATGTAATTTTTATTGGGGAAAAAGGTTATAAGAGTTTTAAAAATCAAGTGAATAAGCATTATGATGATTTTGTTGATTTACTTGATAATTTTACTTTCTCAAGAGTCAATGCAATGCGTCATTTTATTGAGCATGCATATCTTAGAGAAAACTATTCTTCAGTAAGCATCATTTATACACAATATTTAAATTCAATGTCAACAAAAGCTATTTGTGAAGAAATATTGCCGCTAAAGTACAACGAAAATCCAGATTTAACAGGCGAAATTGAACCTACAGTTGATAGAGAAATGTATAAAATTTGTGATTTAATTGTTCCTCATTATCTCGATGCTCTTTTATATCATTTATTATTAGAGTCATCTGTGAGTGAGCAAACTTGTAGAAAAAATTCTATGGAAAACGCTACTACAAGTGCTGAAAAACTTATTTATAACTTAAAGCTTGAGTATAACAATATACGTCAACAAAACATCACGAATGAAATCACTGAAATTATTTCAGGAAGTGGTGATTCACTTAATTTCATTTAAGGAGGGTAATTTATGTTAAAGGAAGAAAAATATTTAAACAAAAAAACTGAAGCCGATTTTGGTTATGTCGTTCAAGCAATTGGTCCTGTCATCGATGTTCGTTTTTATGATGGATTAATTCCTTCTTTAAGAACTGCTCTTCTTGTTGATGTTACAAATATGGATGTCACAAAAACTCTTGTTCTTGAAGTTTCTCAAGATATTGGACACGATACAGTAAGATGTATCGCAATGGGTCCAACTGAAGGAATTCAAAAAGGATTAAAAGTTACAAATACTCACGCTCCAATTAAAGTTCCAGTTGGTATGAATACACTTGGAAGAATGTTCTCAGTTCTTGGTGAACCAATTGATGGAGTAGGTGAATTCAAGGCTGAAGATAGAAAATCAATCTATAATCAACCTCCATCATTTGAAGAGCAACCTACAACAATTCAAGTTTTTGAAACTGGTATTAAAGTTCTAGATTTATTATGTCCTTATGTTAAAGGTGGAAAAGTCGGATTATTCGGTGGTGCTGGTGTTGGCAAAACAACATTAATTCAAGAACTAATCCACAACATCGCAACTCAAAAGAATGGTACTTCTATTTTCGCTGGAGTTGGAGAAAGATCACGTGAAGGTAATGATTTATATAACGAAATGAAAGCTAGTGGTGTTTTAAAAAATACTGCTTTAGTCTTTGGACAAATGAACGAATCTCCAGGTGTTAGAATGCACGCTCCTTTAAGTGCTTTAACTATGGCTGAATGGTTTAGAGATGTTGCTCACCAAGATGTTTTGTTATTTATTGATAACATTTTCAGATTTACTCAAGCAGGTAGTGAAGTTAGTGCACTTCTAGGTAGAATGCCTAGTGCCGTAGGTTATCAACCAACTTTAGCTACTGAAATGGGGCAACTTCAAGAAAGAATTGCTTCAACTCGTGATGGTTCAATCACCTCAATTCAAGCTGTTTATGTTCCTGCTGATGACTTAACCGACCCAGCTCCTGCTACAACTTTCGCTCACCTTGATGCAAAAACTGTTCTTGATAGAAATACAGCTGCTTTAGGCATTTATCCAGCTGTTGATCCACTTGCATCTTCATCAAATATTCTTGATCCAAACGTTGTTGGAAAAAGACACTATATAATTGCAAGAAAAACTCAACAAATTTTACAAAGATATAAAGACTTACAAGATATTATTGCTATTTTAGGTATTGATGAACTTAGTGATGAAGATAAATTAATCGTTAATAGAGCAAGAAGAATTCGTAATTTCTTATCTCAACCTTTCTTCGTTGCTGAGCCTTTCTTAGGAACAAAAGGAAAATATGTTTCAATCGATGACACTTTAAATTCATTTGAAAGAATTTTAAAAGGTGAAGGCGATTCACTTCCAGAAGCTGCTTTCCTTTACGTTGGAACTTTTGATGAAGTAATTCAAAAAGCTGAAGAACTCAAAAACGAGAGTGCTCAATAATTTATGCAAGATAAATTAAAAGTTAACATTATTACGCCTGAAAAAGTCTATAAATCAATTGAAGTTGATGGGCTTAAAGTTTTTACTGACCATGGTCAAGTAACGATTATGCCTCATCACACCGCTTTTATTGCTAATATTGAAATTTCCGTTGTCACAACTATTATTGATGGAGTTTCTAAGCACTATGCAGTTGGTGGAGGAGTCATAAGAGTGAAAGAAAAAGACGAGACAGCTTATTTGATTTTAAATTCATTTATTTCTGTTGAAGACATTGACCAAGCTAAAGTCGAACTCGAAAAGAAGGAAGCCGAAGAAGAAATCAAAAACGCAAAAAGTAATATTGAGCATAGGAATGCTGAACTTCATCTTAAGAGAATTCTTAATGAAACTAGTGCTAAAAATAAATACGACATTTAATAATAACTAAAAATTGGGTAGTCTCATTTAAAAGGACTGCCCATTTTAATTAATTTTATATTGAGATTTTATTTAAACTTTAATTCAATCGTCTAAAAATTTTATATAAAAAGTAGTGTTTATGTGCACACTTTTTCATAGTATAAAAATGCATTTGAGTTCCTTCATTTAAATTAAAGAAATAAGCATTTTTTGATAATGTCAATATAAATATGCCATTTTTAGGAATTTAAATCAGCCAATTTTA
>UQXJ01000029.1 GCA_900545015.1 uncultured Mollicutes bacterium
CTAATTTACTCGTTAAAGATTAGGCCTAGTATAATTTTTTCGGGAGTTTAGGTTATAAACACCCATTAATCCAGGTGCACTAAATCTAGATACTTTCTTAATTAAACAAACATCAATTAAGCCATCATCAACTAGACTTAATGGAGCACATTTATATCCACCACCATAAGTATGGCCATTAGCAACAGCAATTAATAATCCCTTATCATCAAATACTACTTCGTCATCTAAAGTAATTTTCATTTGAGTTGACATATTAAACATCAATGAAGAAATTGCAGCTAAATTATATGCGCCTTTTCCACTCATTAATGGCCATCTTTTAATCTTATGCATCTTAAAAGTGACTTCACCATCAAAACCATAATTAAAAATATTTATTGATACTTTATTATTTGCCTTTAATAAATCAACTTTTTTTACTTTTCCATTTATAAGTTTATCAATATCTCTAAAGCCTGGATGATCTTTAAAACTTTTAATGAAATCATTGCCACTACCTGATGGAAAACATGCTACTTCTGCATTTTCATACATATAAGCACCATTTACAACATCATGAAGTGAACCATCTCCTCCAATTGCATAAAATCTATATCTTTCATCCTTAGGATGAGATGAAAGATAACTCTTTGCGAATTCTCTTCCATCTCCTTTACATTTTGTTTTATAAACTTCATAATCGATTTTTCCATCATATTTTTTTAATAATTCACATATGTCACTAAATCGATCTTTCTTTCCTGCGTTAGGATTTACTACAAATATATGTTTCATAACATTAATCCTTATGAATTATTTTTTATGTAAGAAATCAATTTTTTGATCTTTTTTAATCTTTTCTTCTTCTTTTAAATCAAGTCCTAACGTTCCACCTGGATTCATTAAATTATCTGGGTCAAAATGATTCTTTAATACTTTAAATATTTCAAATTCATTTTTACCTAACGAACCTTCAAGCCATGGAGCAAATGCTTTACCAATACCATGATGGTGAGACATTGATGCACCTGATTTTTGAATAGCATCTAAAATGCCATCTTGATAGTTTTTATATTCTTCTAAATCCGTCATATGAGCAATAAAGATAAAATATAAATTAGCTCCTTGAGGATATGCGTGTGACATATGAGTCATACAAATTGTATTAGGTCTTGATTTGCAGAATGCTCTAACATCTCTATGAACTTGAGCCATATTTGACCAATTAACACTACATTCAAGAGTATCAGTCATAATTCCAAAATCTTGCATTGAATCTCTTAAATATGGATCATTAAATCTACCTTTTTCCCAAGATTTAGTTACAAATCCAGTTAAACTCATTCCTTTGAATTTCTTTGCAATTCTATGAATACATTTACTTACATTTTTAGCAAAACCTTTTTCACCATCTGAGAAGCCAAGGAAAAGACACATTTTGTTTTCCTTAAATCCTTTAATTTTAAATAATTTCATTAGCGGAGTTTCATCTATGCCATAAAGACGCAACATAATTGATGTTTCTTCAGGGTCACTTAAACGGAAAACTGAAGAATATCCACCTTCGCATTGCATCATTTCTCTTGCTGCTGCTTGAGCTGTTTCCCAATCCTTAAACATGTACGAATAACGTTTTCTATTTTCAGGCATATAACGGAAAACTCTTAATGTAACTTCAGTTAAAACACCAAATGTACCTTCGCTTCCCATCATGATTTGATTAATACTAGGACCTGTTGCTTCTTTTGGTGCATGTGTTGTAATAATTTTACCAACTGGAGTGATATATTCTTGAGATAAAACGATATCTTCAATCTTTCCATAATATGTAGAATTTTGACCTGCACCACGAGTTACGACCCATCCTCCAACAGAAGAATATTCAAAACTTTGTGGAAAATGTCCGCAAGTATAAGGCCTTTTTGCATTAAATAATTTAACTGCATTATTTAAAGTTTCTTCAAGTTTAGGTCCTGACATACCAGTTTGAACAGTAATTGTTTGATCAATCTCATTAAATTTAATTACTTTATTAAAGCGTAATCTCATGTCTAAAGAGATTCCACCTTTCATACATTCAACGCCACGAGTGACACTAGATCCACCGCCATAAACGTAAACTGGGATCTTATGAGCTACACAGTAATTAACAACTTTTTCAATTTGTTCTTTATTATCTGGATAAAGAACAACATCAGGAATATTTTCAATTTTCTTTTCACGAAGTCTTAAAAGATCATACATCGTTTTTCCATAAGCTACACTTAAACGAGCATAATCATCATCTCTAACAAATTCTTCTCCAAGTACTTCTTTAAAGAATTTAATATCTTCATCTTTAACTACTTTTTTAGCGATATCAAATTTGACTTCATCAAGTCCTAAATCTTCACTGTATTCTTTAAAATTATCATCATTCATACTGAATGTTTCTTTAAGCATTCCAAATAATGTTTCTTTGGGTGTTTTAATAAAATTTGGATCACCCCACTTAAAAATTGAACGATATGAATTTTGTGGAATTTCTCCTTTGAACCATTTTGGTTCGAATCCTTTATAAGGCTTTGACATAATTATTTTTCCTTTCTATTTCATTGATGTTGTTGTGATAATATCAACACCACTATTTAAGACATTTTTTATAACGATTGAATTTATTTCGAGTCGCTCATTGATTACGACTTTTTTAAGTTCATTTAATAATTCTGGTATAAGTTTTTTATCGATTTCACCATTTGTACGAACACTTACAACAGGAAATCCTTCTATACTAGTTCTAACTGAAGTACAAACGCTTCTTTTAGGATGAAAATATTCATTGAATGCATATTCTTTTCCTCTAGGACATTTATTTCCTTCACATGTATTGTTTATTTCGTCATATTTTAAATGGCAACCATTAGGACATGTAATACAAATATATTCTTTCATTATTCGTTGTCCTCCAAAATAAAATTAATCTCTCCTTTATTCTTAACACTTAAGATTATTTTTTCCATTTCTGGTGGTCTTAAATGTGAATATTTTCTTTTTAATAAAACTTCATCCCCTTGCTTTACAAGTAATGTTTTATTTTGATATTCATCTCTTGAACGGAAATAAAATATCATTTTTTCAGTATTTTTATTAAAGTCGATATGAGATGGAACTACGTAACCAAAATGTGTATCAAATTTAACGCTTTCAAGTGCTCTTTCTTTATTTATTAAATTAGAAGCATCTAAAGCTGCGATTTCTCCACTTTCTGATACATAATCAGCTAAATCATTGACGTGCATTGCATTTCCGCATGAATAAACATTATTTATTAACGTTTCAAACGTTTGATCAACGCATGGTCCTTTCGTAAATCTATTTAAAGGAACTTTTATTTCTTTGGCTAGTTCGTTTTCTGGAATTAAACCTACTGATAATATAAGACTATCACACGGAACAATTTCATCGCTTCCTTTAATAGGGTTCATTTTTTTATCAACTTTAGCAATTTCAATAGCTTCTAGTCTATCTTTTCCAAATACCCTTGTTACTGTGTGAGATAAATATAGAGGGATATTAAAATCGTTTAAACACTGAGCAATATTTCTACTTAATCCACTTGGAGTTGATTTTACTTCATAAACTCCTTTAACATGAGCGCCTTCTAAAGTGAGTCTACGAGCCATAATTAAGCCAATATCACCACTTCCAAGAATAACAACTTCTTTACAAGGCATTTTACCTAAAATATTTATATAAAATTGAGCTTGTCCAGCTGTCATAACGCCTGTTGGATTTGTTCCATGAATTGAAATTTGTTTACTTGTTCTTTCTCTACAACCAGTTGCTAGAATTAAATTCTTTCCTTTTACTTGATTTACACCATTTTTATTAACGAAAGTAACAATAATTTCTTTATCATTAGTAATATTTGTAACAAATGTATTTTTTAAAACTGTTACATTAGTATTTTTTATTTTTTCAATTTCTCTATTTGCGTATTCAGGTCCAGACAATTTTTCTTTAAATTTTGTAACTCCGAATCCGTCATGAATACATTGTTTTAAAATTCCACCAAGTTTTCCTTCTCTTTCGATAAGCAAAACTTTTGCTTTTTCACTTGCTTTAATACTAGCAGCAAGGCCACCAGGTCCACCACCTATAACAATAACATCATAATTTTCCATTGTTTACTCCTTACTGCCTCTATAAATTAAAGTATCTTCGCCCTTTTTATGAACTTCTTCTAATTCAATATGATTTTCTTTTGCAAAGAGCATAGCAACAGCTGGCTGACAGAATCCGCCTTGGCATCTTCCCATGCCTGCGCGAACTCTTCTTTTTATTCCATCAAGTGTTGAAGGTTTAATAACTGAATTAATTGCATCTATAATTTCGCCTTCACTAATCTCCTCACATCTACAAACAATGTGCCCATATTTTGGATTGGATTTAATTAATTTATCACGTTCTTCAAGTGATAATTTTCTTGTCTTTACAATACCTTTTCTTATAGGATTAAATGATTCATTTTTAGGTGCGTTAAGCGCTTCACTAACAATTCTAGCAATCTCAATTGCAATGCCTGGAGCAGCTGTTAAACCTGGAGATTGAATGCCTGCAGCATGAGCAACATTCTTTGTCCACTTGCCTCTAGAAACAATAAAATCTTCTTCGTAAGTTGGGGCTCTAACTCCTGAAAAATACGTAATTGTATCGCCTTTTCTTAAATTTGATATGGTTTTTGTGTGTTTTTCGAATAATTTATCAACAACTTCTTTGGATGTTGTAACGTCTTCTTTATCAGGAATTTCAATAGCATTAGGTCCAACAAGAGTGTTGTCATCAACAGTTGGAATTATTCCTCCACCTTTAGAATTTGCTGAATGATTTTTCTTTTTAATTGAGAAAATTTGAATACCAGAATTTGATAGTTCTTTTCTTACACTTTTATCCATTAAAACATCAGTTCCTTTTCTAGGATGGATTGAAAAGAATTTATCATGAGCAAGTTCAGCAATATCATCGCTATAAACACCTGCTGCATTAATAACAAATTTTGGATAAATCGTTCCTCTATTTGTGATAACTTTTGTAATTTTATTGTCTTCAAGAGTCATATCGCTAACATAAGTGTTAAAGCTAACTTCAGCTCCATTAATAACTGCAGATTCAGCTAAAGCAATCGTGAAATTATAAGGACAAATACTACCCGCATGAGGAAAGAAAACACCAAATTTAACTTCATCTGATAAATTAGGTTCTAGTTCAAGAAGTTTCTTTCTACTTAATAATTTCCAATCTGTGATGTGATTTTGTTTACATCTAATATTAAAAAATGTTCGAATAATAGGTTTTAATAAATTTGATTTAAAGCAAACTGTTTGACCATCTTCATGATAATCAACATCAATTTCTTTACATAAATCTTTAATTATCTCTTTTGATTTAACTAAATATTTTAATTTATTTGATCCTTTATGAAGATCAACGCCAACGTGGATACAGCCATCATTTCTTGATGATGCAGCTAATGCTAAATCTTCGCCTTTTTCAACAAGTAAGGCGCTTAATTTATATTTAGTTAATTCTCTTAAAATTGCTGCGCCTACAACGCCTCCGCCAATAACAAGAACATCTACTTTTTTATTATCTAAAGTTAAATCATTAATTGATGGCTTATTAACTTTTTGCGTAAATCCTTTTAACTTAATATTATTTACAACGTGAGAATATAATTTTGTTTTACTTATTTTTAAACCAATATTAACAATATCATCCCAAGAAGATAATTCTCCTTCTAAAAATACAATGTCATCTCTTTCTTTAACAGTAATTTCATGATGTCCCATTTCATTTAATAATTTTTTTATTTTTTCTATTTTATTCATATTTATAGCCTCGATAACATTTTCTTTATATTTTCAATTTCTTCTTGTGTCTTATTTCCAAGAACTGTTTTAATGATTAAGCCTTCAATAATAACTAAAATAGTACTTGCTATTTCTTCATAATTATCATGATTCTTGTAAACTCTTTTAACGCCTTCTATTATCTTTGCTTTCCACTCATTCCATAATCCAAGTAATTTATTTTTAATTTCATCATTACGCATACATTCATTTATAAGATACACATGGATTTTAGAGTGGTTATATAATTCAGTACTTTTATAAAACACAACATCTAAAAATCTTTCAATCGTTAAATCATCTTTATGTTTTATTAACCACGCATCATAGTCTCTTTCTAAATCGCTAAAATGAATATCAATAATTGCAGATATAATTTCATCTTTAGTTTTGAAATGATAATAAAGACTACCAGTCGATATATTTAAATATTTTGCTATGTCTCTTAATGAAAAACTATTAACCCCTTTTGAAGCAATAAGCTCTTCAACAGCAAGAATTATCTTGTCTCTTGTTTTATTATCTTCAGCCATATTATTGTCCCCAATCGGTCGACCGACCATGTAAGCGCTTTCATTTTATAAAACTTTTTGATTATAAACAAATACTAAAAACAAAAAATGTTCTTAAATGGTACTATTAATAATTTTTGTCCCATTTTTAATTTATTTTTTAAAATTTTTAGAAATCTCTACGTCTTACTTATATGAAAGGAGGAAAATCTATGTTTCACATAAATGATTCAACATAAAAGAAGCTAATAAAATAAATATTACGAATAAAATTTGATTAAATGATAATTACTAAGAATTCATAAATAATTAAATCTGAATTTAATACCAAAAGAATAAATTGACTTTTAATAATATAATCAAATATCTTTATACATATATAAAAATAAGGTTGATTAAATGAATGCATCTTATTTAAGAAAAAGAGATAAATGTTTTATTTTCTTATTCCAAATAAAAAGTGCAGCCACTTATTAAATGGTTACACTCAGTAATAGAAATTTTGTGAATAATATTTTGTTAAATTCAATTTCTAATAAAGAAAGGATGAACTATTTTATTAATCCACTTTCTTTCAACAATAGTTCAATATCTGTGCCTTTTGTTTTCTTTATAACAAGCTTAATCAAATTCTTTTGAACTCTTGAAATAGGTGCTTTATCAATTGTTTGCTTATCAATTCCATAGTAAGCAGCTCTTAAAAGTTCTCTTACATCGTATTGACTACCCCATACTTCTGGAACAGCACGATCAACATTTAATAATGTATAAACTGCTTCCATGCCTGTACGGATTGAATATTCTGTTGTAAAGATTGTATCTCTTGGTGTTTCAGCAAATTGACCAATGAATGCGAAGTTAACTGAACCATGTGGTACAACTAATGGACGATCTGACCATTTTCTTGGTTGGAAGAAAGCATTAATATAAGGCATATAGCATGTTGTTGTATTGCACTCATTCTTTGCAAAGTTTTCAATCTTTTCTGTTGGTACGCCAATATGGTAAAGCCATTCTTTACAAATTTCTTCACCTGTACATTCTCTCATAGGCTTCTTAACGTAGTTGCCTTCAACATCTGTATGTAATCCATAAACCCAAACTAATACAGTGTTTTTATCTTGAGCTCTAAATTGAGGTTGCCTATTGATAGTCCAAGAAATATACCAATTATCATATGAATCTTTGACTGTGACGATACCACCTGTAGTAACTTTGCCAAGTCTAGGATCTCTCTTACAAATGTTCATGATATATTTGATAATTTCATCATTAGATGTTGCAACTGTTGCACTCATCCAGTTTGTCTTTTCAACATCATCACAGAAATTATCTGGATTGCCAAATTCTCCGTTTTTTGCTTGTTTTGCAATGTTTTTCCACATATCCCATGATTCACCACAGCCATTTTTGATACCACTTAAATCTGGAGCTGTGTTTTGATCACCATAGCATGATGTGTCTGTACAGCAACCATTTGTAATGAATACTAAGTCATCTTCAACAAGATCAATATGTTGTTCTTTTCCATCTTTTACATAGATGATTTGTTTTGCAACTTTCTTGTCTCCTTCAGTATCGATGATAATGTTTTTAACATCCATGCCAAATTCGATTTTTACTCCATGACTTTCAAGATATTTTACCAATGGAAGAATCATGCTTTCATATTGATTATATTTAGTAAATCTTAAAGCGCTGAAATCTGGTAAACCATCAATGTGGTGTACATATCTGCAAATATAACGTTTCATTTCAAGAGCACTGCTCCATGTTTGGAACGCAAACATTGTTTGCCAATATAACCAGAAATTAGTTTTAAAGAAACTTGCTGGTAATACATCAGAAATTTTCTTATCCTCTAATTCTTTTTCTTGTGTTATAAATAATTTAGTAAGTGCACTAGCTGATGCCTTATCAAGATTAAATTTGTTTTGAGTGCGAGCATTTTGTCCTCTATTAACTGTTGCTCTGCATAAGGAATAGTTAGGATCTTCTTTGTTTAACCAATAATACTCGTCAAGTACTGAAACGTTTGGCGTTTCAATTGATGGTACATCTTTAAACATGTCCCACATACATTCAAAGTGGTTATCCATTTCTCTACCACCTCTCATGTAAAATCCTTTTGTTATATCTTTTCTGCCATCACAACTTCCGCCAGCTAATTCGAGTTTTTCAAAAACATGAATATGTTCACCCTTCATTTGACCATCTCTAACAAGATAGAATGCAGCAGCTAGTCCAGCTAACCCCGTACCAATAATGTATGCTGACTTTTTATCAACACCTTCTGGTTTCTTTGGATGTGCAAATGCTTCATAAGTTCCTGCTCCGTAATACATAATAATTACCTCCTTAATTGAACAACTAAATTATAAAAACGAAAACAGCATCAAAAAATATTCAGTATTTAACTTTTGTATAGTTTTTTACCAAGTACAAAAAAATGGAGTAATTTTATACATTTACCCCATTTTGTATAAAAATTCTATTATTCACTTAAATCTTTTAACGCTTGATCAATTGTTCCAGAAAGCAAGATACTTGTTTTATCAACGATTTTTTTAGGATCTTCTTTCATATCGTTTTTGATCCATTCTAACACTAGTGATACCAAAGAATATTTATAGAAATTAGCAATAAAGACTTTATCTTCTTCTCTCACAACCTTATTTTTAGCTTTATCATCAATAACTCCATATATTAAAGGATATACAAGTTTATAAAGATAATTAATAAGGATATCAAGAGGGACGCTTTTATAAATATTAATAATAAAAGGTCTATCCTTTTTCATTGTTTCAAATATTCCAAGGAAGTTATCTTGCCAGGTGCTATATTTGCCTTTTTCTTTAAGATTCTTATCTGCATCTTCGATACATATCCATTCGACTAAATCGATTATATCTGTGAAATGGTAATAAAAAGTTTGTCTATTTATTTCACATCTATCAGCAATATCCTGAACAGTTACTTTAGAAATAGGCTTTTCTAGTAGTAATTCTTTTAATGCATATGCGATTGCTTTTTTAGTTGTTGATGAACTCATACTTAAACGTCTTTCCTTTCATTAATTATAAGTGGAACAATGGTTTTTTAAATTTTTTGTAAACACTTTGTTTTAAAAATGTATCTAACAAATTTGAATTACCTAATTATTAATTGGTATTAAAACTTTAACTTTAAATATATCTGAATCGGTATAGAAACGACATTTTCCATTCAAATTCTTTACAACATATTGGATGCTCTTTGTACCAAAGCCATGAAAAATTTTGTCGCTTTTGCTTGTCTTGATTGAGCCATCACTATTAAACTGAATGTCTCCATTAAAATAGTTTTCACAAGTGATATTTATAAAACACTTTTCTTTATTAACAACTAAAGAGATTGTCTTTTTATTAGGATCATCAAGCTTTGTAGAGGCCTCGATAGCATTGTCTAAAATATTGCAGAAAAGAGAATAAATATCCTCAATTTTAAGATTGGACAATAACTTTCCATCAATCATCGTTGTAAATTCAATTTTATTCTTTTTACATAGTAATGTTTTCTCCATCAAAATAGAATCTAAAACATCATTACCCGTGTTAACTGAAGTATCATAAATTGAAATTGCCTTTTCAATTTTGTCTAATTCTTCTTTACTAATAGTTTCATTGCTTTGTTTTAAAAAGCGAACTTGCTTTCTTAAGTCGTGACATTTGATGTTGATGTAATCAATGCTTTCTTTGGAAATTTCATATTGCTTTAGTTTGTTTTCATAAGCTTGTTCTAATGCAATCTTTTCTTTTTTGCTTTCACCAAGTTCAATTCGACCGACTATAACATATAGAATAATCAAACACATCAATAAACTGAAAATATCAATTACAAAAGACATCACTCCAGTTGAATCTTCATTGTAGAACAAGAAAACTGTATTAAACACTATCGTTATAACTAAGATTATACTCGTTACAAAAATTACGAAATGACTATTTATTGAATCTTGATAATGATTCTTATATTTCTTTGAATAAAAGAAATAAAAGCATAAATCTACTATCAAATAAGTAAATAGCAAGACCACAAATTTAATTGATGTAATAATGTTTGAATCAATTTTACTAATGGCATCAATCCTATCAATATATCCACTAAAAATTAAATATTCTATTTTATGAGTTAAATGCTGGACTGTATAAGAAACAATCGAAATAAATAAGACATCTTTTATTTTTAATTTAAAAGGGATTCTTAATGCAAAAGCACAAACCGTAAACATGAATAAAAAGCCAAATAATGTAGAACAGAAATATATAAAAGTCCTTAATGTGGCGTCACTATATGCAGGAAGATAAGGAATTGCAAGATTAAAGCAATACCATGTGCTTGAAGCTAAGCATGAACTTATGTAAATAATCATTCTAAAAAGAAATTTATCTCTTTTTTGGACATGATCAGGTAATGAAATTAATTGAATAACGATAAATTGAACTATAAATAAAAAGTAATATGTCAAATAGTCTAAAAAATTGCTCATTAATTGTCGCCTTTTAATAGAAAATCCATATATGAATCAACAAAATTCTTCTTTTTTGGTCTTGAAATCGGTATTGAATCACCTTTAATTATTATTGATTGTTTATCTATCTTTTCTACTTTATCAAGATTAACAAGTGTATAGTTATTGCATCTCATAAAGTGTTTATAGATAAGTTCAGATTCAATTCTTTTTAAAGAATCTCTTACTGAAATTGTTTCATTTTCCAAATGATATACAAGGGTGTGCCCTGATACTTCAATATAGTAAAGTTCATTCGGTGAAATCTTTTTAATGATTCCATTATATTCAACAATAAAATCACCTAATTTATTTTTATTTTTAATCTTAGGTAGTGTCTTGTTCATTCTTAATGCAAGGGATTCATAGCGAACAGGTTTTAAAATATAATCAATCGCATCAACTTCATAGCCGTTATAAACATAACTAGAAAGATTAGTTACAAAAATCAATAAAACTTCATCATCTGCTTCTCTGATTTTACGTGCTATATCAACCCCATTACTATCTCCGAGCTCGACATCCAAAAATAAAAGATCAAACATATCCTTTTTATAGGCATTATAAAATTCAGAAGCGCATGAAAAACGTTTAATCACAAATTTTTCTTTGCCTTCAGAGTATTTAGCCAAATAACTATTTAATAATTCATAGTCATTGTTGTTGTCTTCTACTATCCCTATACTAATCATGGCAATTCCTTGTTAAATGATTATAACATTTCATTATTTTAATTAAAAAAGAAAAGAGAGTTTCCTCTCCTTCCTATTATCATTTTTATAAATTATTGAATATTTTTATTCTTTCTTACTCTTATGACAACCCAAGCAGTTCCGATAATAGTAAATCCGAATAAAGCTACATCAGCAATGATTGTATAAATTCTCCAAGGTGACATTTTGTAGGAAATAATTGTTCCAGGTTTGACATCTTGCATTGCATTTGAATTAGTTACTGTATAGAGAACATTGTGCATTGCATTTCTTAATGCGATTCTTGCTGTTGCAGATTCTGTATCAGCAAAATTTTTAGCATTAGGGAATGAAAGTTGTAAATCTGTTCCAGCTCTCATGCCTTGATCAGGATTCATATATCCATAAAGGTTGAAATCTGAAATTGCCATGCCTCTGAATCCCCATTCATTTCTTAAAACATCAGTCATAAGTCCTTTATTTCCACCAGCCCATGTTGTGCCTATACGGTTGAACGAAGACATTACACCAGTTGTAGCATTCATTTCTTTTGTTTTGATTGTTCCTTCGCTATCACCAATATATTTAATAGTAGTTTTAGCTTCTTTAACGCAAATTTCGAATGGTTTTAAGTATATTTCACGAATTGTTTGTTCATCTGCCCATGTACATAAAGCAGTTGTTCTCCATGTTTCTTGGTCGTTTAAAGCAAAGTGTTTGATATAAGCATATAAGCCTTTATCAGCAGCGCCTGCAACAACTTGAGCAGCAATTTTTCCACCTAAGACACCATCTTCTGAATAGTATTCAAAGTTTCTTCCAGCAAATGGACTTCTATGTGTATTCATTGCAGGTCCATACCAGCCAGAAAATCTTGTTGACATTGCTAATGCTTCTTCGCCAATAGCAACACCCATTTTCTTAGCTAAATCTTTATTGAATGTAGAAGCAAGTAATGGTTCTGACATGAATGCTGTAACATTTGGTAATCCACCCCATAATTGTGAGAATCCTTGAGGGCCATCGTGATCTTCAGTTTTTGGTTTTCCTAATGATTCAATAGCAGCTGTATTATATGCAGAAGCGTTTAAGTAAGCACTCATCTTAGCATAGTCATCAGCTGTAAGTTGATTTAATAATAATTCGTATGCTTTATCATCATAATCAAGGCCTCTAAGATCGATTGTACTGAGTCCGTTAGATTCGTTCATAGTTGGCATTACATCATTTTCATTATTTTTGCCTTCTAATGAATAAGGCTTTAATAAGTCAGCGATTGTTTTATCGCCAATTTTAATCTTTGAAGCATCTGCATCTTTTTCAGTTGCCTTTGTAGGGAATGTATTAGTGAAACTGCTTCTTGACATTGCAAGACCATATCCATCAGTCTTTGTATCCTTGAAATAAGCTGATACATCATCAAATTTGTTAGTTACATCAGTTTTATCTGAATCTTTCTTAACAAGTTTTTCTTCTTTTTGTGTAAATGAAACTTCCAATGCTTTTCCTGCATGAGTTGCTACTGTATGTGAATCATCTTTAATTTGAACTTTGTATTCACCAGCTTCTAACTCATAACCTTTAAAACCATTATTGTTTTTGTCGTTATAGTCATAAGAAGCCATATCATCTTTAGCAATAGTTATTTTTACAGTATCACTTTCACCTGATTTTAATAATTTAGTTTTTGCAAAGTCGCCTAATACTGTAGATGGCTTTTCAATACTACCTTTTGTATAAGGTGCACTGTAATATGCTTGAACAACTTCTTTGCCAGCTGTTGTACCTGTATTTGTAACTTTAACTGTAATTTCAACATTATCTCCAAATGTTGATGAAGAAACAATTTCCTTATCAAATGATGTATATGATAATCCATATCCAAATGGATAAACTACTGCAGAATCATAATTAAATCCTGCATAATTTCCAGCTTTCGCTTCATAATCAGCTGTTTCGTAATATTTATAGCCGACATATACACCTTCTTCATAAGTTGTGAAGTGTGCAGTTTTTGCGTTTCCATTGCCTAAATCAATATCACCAACATTCTTATATTCATTTACGCCATTAATAGCAAAATTTTGGAATGTTGGATCAAGTGTGAAATCTGCTGAATATAAATCATTAGTTCTACCTGATGGGTTAATTGCACCAGAAATTATTTTTCCTAATGAGTTAAATCCTGTTGAGCCTGGACTTCCTGCCCAAATAATGCCATCAATATCATTATCATTCTTTAAATTACCAATTTCCATTGTTGTTGATTCATTTAAAACGATGATAGTTTTTTGGTAATTAGCTTTTGCAAAGCTAATCATATCTTTTTCTTCTTTTGAAAGTTCGAGTTCATGTTGACCATTGACATAGTTAGCTACTTCTGCAGCTGTATTTGGATTAGTTGCAATCTTATTTTTACTTGCAGTTGTATTAATATCTCTTTTAAGATCTGTTGATAAATCAAGACCTTCACCACCACATCTTGAAATAAATACGACAGCTACATCATTTTTTGCAGGTGTAAATGTGTATTTAGATGTAGGAATTTCACCAATAAAGAAAGTTGAACCTTGATAGTCATCCATCTTGATTGCTTGTCTATCATAATTCTTATAATTATTATTAAAGAAATCGTAAGCATCTTGATTTACAGTAAATCCTGCATTTTGAAGTCCTTTAATAGGTGTAATAGCTTTAGAAGCATCAACGTTACCTGAGCCACTTCCACCATAGATTGGATCTACAGAGCCTCTACCTAATAAAGTAATTCCAGTTGTTTTTGCAATTGGTAAAGAATTGTTCTTATTCTTTAAAAGCACCATGCCTTCATCTGTAATTTCTTCAACAACTTTTTCAGCATTAGCATTTGCTTTTACTGATCCAGCTGCTCCACCAGTAGCTGTTCCTTCACCAGTTTCAAAAGATTGACCATAGTATTTTGCATCCCATTCTTCAGTTCCTTTAGCTGGAGTTTTGATAACTTCACCACGTCCGATATAAGTATCAAGGATTCCGCCATACATTGGTCTAAACGACTCAATTCCAATAGCTAAAAGTGCAGAAAGTGATAAAAATGGAGCCCAAATAGCAATAAACTTTTTGTTGCTCATTTTCTTCTTTGTTTTATTCATTTACATTTCCTCCAATGAATGTTCGCTTCTTGTAAGCGCTTTCATATATATTAAAAGAAAAGAAAATTAAAAAATAAACCAATTGTCATATCCTGCATTTATACGTCCTAACTTGTATTAAAATAGAACAATTATTTGGCAATTGCAGTCCAATATAAAAGACCCTCTTGCTAGTTAGCCTAACATTTGGGTCTTACATCGTTCGTTTAGTATTAAATAATAAATCGCTGGTTTTATTATTTAATGAGAGAAGTAATTGTTCCTCTACCTATAGTTTGTGCTGATTGTCTTACTGCAACTTCCATATTTACTTCAAGAGGAACAGTTTCATTAAGCTCAACGCTTACTTCAAGTGTAGTTCCTGGCATCATCATGTCAGTTCCTTCTGGTAAAGTTATTGTACCTATTACGTTTCTAACGTAACTTGTTGATTCTCCATTGACAATTTTATATAAAGCGAATGTAGGTTTATAGTTTGACAACATAGGAGTATGTTTTCCACCTTCATCTTTTGTTAATAAATAAAATGACATCTTAAATTTCTTATAACTTTCTACCGTTTCATGTGTATATAAAACGGAACCACGAATTACTTCTTCTTTTTTAACACCACTAATCATTAAAGTAATTTTGCCAGTTGATGCTGATTCAACATCTTTATTATTAATACTAATTCTTACAATAGTTACTTCTTTATTCGCATCAGATAGCATTAATTTGTCGCCGACTTTGACACTTCCTCTACTGATAGTTCCATCAACAATTACCTTATCTGGATAAGAAGCGATTGTAAATATATCAGTCACAGCCATAAAGAAACGATTAAGCATAGGAATAGTTTCATCTTTTTTGTAACCACAAACTGAACATGTATATGTTTTTAATCCACTTTTATTATCTGTAGCAGGTTTTGTGACTTCTCCTTCGTTCCAAGTGTGCTTTGCTACTTCACTTCTTTGATCCTTATGTTCACATGTTGCTGCGTGCCAGTGTTCTTCTTCATTTGAAGTCCATGATTTTGAATAAGTATGACTATGTACTAATTGAGGAATATCTTCTGTTTTTGTAAATTTACAAACAGTACATGTAAAAGTTTTTATACCAGTTTCTTTTTCACTTGGTTCTTTTGTAACTTTTCCTGAATCCCAAGTATGAGCAGCTTTATCTTTTGTTAAATCTTTATGTTCGCATGTTGCTGCATGCCAGTGATTAGTTGCATCTTTACTCCAATTATTTGAGTAAGTATGAACATGTTCTAGTACAGGTATACTTTCAGTTTTTGTAAATTTACAAACAGTACATGTAAAAGTTTTTATGCCAGTTTCTTTTTCGGTTGCTTCTTTAGTAATTTTTCCTGAATCCCAAGTATGAGCAGCTAAATCTGACTTTTCATCAGTATGTTCACATGTTGCTGCGTGCCAGTGATTAGTAGTATCTTTACTCCAATCTTCAGCAAAAGTATGTTCGTGCGCTTTGCAAGATGTAATGCCTAAAAACATCGATCCAATTAACATTGTTGTGGTTAGTAATTTATTTTTCATATTTTATTTTTTCTCCTTTAAAAATTTATCTATTTAAGTTAACTGTGTTAAATTCTTTTGTACTTTACGTATCAAAATGAAATTTAATGTAATTAATTTTTAATATTTGTTTCGTTTATTCCTCCTTTTATAATGAATCAATCACATCGGCTAAATAATCGCTTGTCACCGACTCATAAAAGAATGCATCAATCTTTTTTTCTTCTTTTGCACATTTAATTTTATATGCGTCATCTTTATTAGAAACATTGTCACATAATAAAGCTATTTTTAATTCTGGATTTACAAATTTTGCTTTTTCTACTGTTTTCATTCTATTTTCAAAGTTTGAATCATCAGCTCTTGTAACATCCATAATTAAGCAGCTTGCCATCAAAGCATCTACTAAATCTAAGATTGTTTCTGAATTATGAGCAAAAGTTTTTTGAGCATAAATTCCTCGCTTTTTTAAAGCATCAAGTACTGCTTCTGAAACAAGCCTATTTTTAATAGCTAGTACAACCCTTTTCAAACATTAAGCCTCCTAATTATTAAAGACAAAAAAATCTTTAGGTGCATTTATTTTAATTATTTATATAGATAGAACAAAAGTAATTAAATCTATAAAATTTAATTACCCCATCTTGGCAAATGCC
>UQXJ01000030.1 GCA_900545015.1 uncultured Mollicutes bacterium
AAAACACCGATGAAATCGATACTTAGAGCACGCAACTGCAAAAAAGGATTTTAAAAATTAAATTTAATTTTCATTTGCAAAAAAGATATAAGAAAATAATTTAAACTATTCCATTCTTTAAGGGAGAGGTCAAAAGATGAGGCTACTCTTTTTTAATAATATTTAATTTTAATATTTGTTTAGCTGCTAAGCCTATAAAAATACCAGTAATAATGGATGTTAAACTTAAAATAGGAAGATAATAAAAGAAGGCAGTTGTCATCATATATAAAGAGCCAACAATTATTTGAGCAAGTGAATGAAATAAAGACCCAACTACACTAATCGTACAAATATGAAGATTCTTAAAAATATTTTTAAGTAATACCATTATTAATAAGGAAAATAATGCTCCCATTAAACTCATCATAAAACCCATTGATAAAAATGTTCCTCTTAATAAACTAGCAATAAAAACTCTTAAAATATTTATAAGTAAAGTAGGTAGAAATCCATAAGTATAAAGAGAAACTAAAATAATAATATTTGCTAAACCTAGTTTCATTCCAACAACAAAACTAGGGATAAAACTATCAACTATACTTAAAACTATTCCTAAAGCACAAAGAAGACTTAAAGTTGTTATATCTTTTACTTTAAATTTCATATTTAGCCTAACTCAATATCTGCATCTTTACGTGCATTTATTTCTATATAAACTTCATTATATGCACAAATTATTGGTTTTAAAGGACTAGCTTTCCCATGTTTTATGCATTCCTTTTTTGGACATGAACTTTTTATAACTTTAATTTCATTTCTAGAAATTGATAAGGTCATTTCTCCGTTCTTTCCTTCAATTACTAAAAAGCGTTCTTCATTTTCTTTTTCTAAATCAATTTTATAAACGAGATGATTTTCTGAATAAATTGATGCAACATTATTATTTTTATTATTAGAAAAATTTATCAAGATGACACTTAATAATGATGCAATCAATAAAATTCCAATAACTATAATGTCTAAATGATATTTTTTAATTAATGTTTTCATATTAATAATCTACTAGCGAAAAATCATTTGAAGAATAAATAACTTTTTTATCTTTAAATAACATATAACTAAAATTATATTCTTCTTTTATTTTATTTAATTCATTTTGATCTTTAATAAGCATGAGTGATGTTGAAAGTATATCGCTTAAAACTGGATCATCATGAATAACTAAACTGAAATCATAATTACATTCGCTTAATCCAGTTAATGGATTAATAATATGTGAATATTTTTGATTATTAAATTCAATTAATTGTTCAAAAATACTAGAAATTCCTACGCTAGTATCTTTAACAAGTACTCCTTTTTTGTCTAAATATCTAATTCCAACTAAAAATTTATTGTCATTTTTTGAATTATTTGGATTTTTTGATAAATAAACACTACTTGTTCCGCCATTTATTAAATAATATTGAATTTCTTCTTCCTTCATAAAATTCTTTAATTCATTTAAAACATAACCTTTTGCAAAAGCGCCTAAATCAATTAAAGAATTTCCATTTCTTTTTACACTATGAGTTTCATCATTAAACTTTAATTCAAATTTATTTAAATTATTTAATGATGTTTGAATATATTCTTTGCTAGGTAAATTTAAAACTTTATTATCGCTATTATCCTTATTATATGTTTCGTACATGTTTTTATAATAAAAAGTAAATTCACCAAGATAAGGATTAAAATAATCTTTTAAAGAAGAATGATAATATTTATCAGCAAGTTTTAAAGCATCAAAAAGTTTTTTATCAATTTGGATTTCATCGTTTGTTTGATTAATTTTATAAACATTATTAATTCCTTGATATTCATTAAAAGAATCAAATAATTTATCGTATTCATTTAATAAAGATTCAATTTTTCTAAATGTTTTTTCTTCTACATTTTGATAAATATTAATACCAAAAATAGTCGCAAAGCTGAAATAGCTCTTTGCGACTAAAATATTATTTTGACTACAACTTGATAAAACAATTGAAGTAAGTAAAGGGAATAAAATTTTCCTTATCTTCATCAATTATTTTTCTCCTTCAGCATGTTCTTTTAAATAAGCAACAATCTTATCCTTATTTTCTTTTTTACTAGGTTTACATTTATCTGGAGATGGTTCTTTTTTATTTACTAATGCATCAGCCATTCCACTACATCCAGGATAGCCACAAGCTCCACAATTATATCCAGGAAGCATTTTTGTAACTTCTTCAATTCTAGTATCTTCTTTTACGTATAATACTTTACTAAAAATAGTAACAAGTATTCCTAAAATTAACGATAATCCAGCTAAGATAAGTAAAGCATATAAGATATACACTATTTTTCCTCCTTTTTAATTATTTCATCTTTTGAATCATTATTTCTTAATTCGCAATTATAATTTTTACAAGACGAACAATTTTCTTTATTAATTAATAAATCCTCACACTCTTTAGGGACTGGGGTCTTTTTATTAAAATAATAAGAAACAAAGAAAACGACAATTAAAGCAATAATTAATAATATGGCAATTGTTAAATAAACCCACTTCATAATTAAGCTACAAAATTAAATACTAATCCAACAAAAGCAAGTGCCATGATTGATGCTGTAACTAAAGCAATTGGCAATCCTTTAAATGCCTTTGGAACATTTGAATTATCAAGTCTAACTCTAATACAGCTAAAGACAAAGATAACGAGCATAAAGCCAAATGATGTACCAAGAGCGTTTCCGATTGAATTTAAAAACGTTAATGAATTATTTAGTTGGACTGTACCTAAAACTGCACAATTTGTTGTAATTAATGGTAAATAAATTCCTAGTGATTTATATAATCCAGGTGAGAATTTTTTAATAAATAATCCACAAATTTGAACAAGGGATGCAATAACTAAAATAAAAACTATTGTATCCATAAAAGGTATACCTGCTGGTACTAAAATATATTGATAAATAGGCCAACAAATAACGGTACTTAATGTAATAACAAATAAAACAGCAAAGCCCATTCCGACAGAAGATTCTGGTTTTTTACTAACTCCTAAAAAAGGACAAATTCCTAAGAATTTAGAAAGAATAGTATTTTGAACGAGCATTGAATTAATAATTCCTAAAAGGAAAGCAACAAAATATGACATTATTTATTAGCTCCTTCCATAAGGCTCTTTTTAGCCTCTTCTTCTTTTTTCTTTTTCTTTGCTAAAAGTTGAGTAGCTTTTTCGTTTTCTTCTTTGCGGTTCTTTTTAAAAGCCAAAATAGCTAAAATTAGAGCAAAAACGATGAATGCTCCAGCTGGCTGAGTAAATAATCCGATTGAAAAATCATAAACCATTTCTCCAGCAGCATTTTTAAAAGCAAGTAAAGGAATTGAAAAATGAGGTATAAATGTAAAAATATCTCCAAAAGTGATCATTCCAGTTCCTAAAATTTCTCTAATTAATCCCATTAACATGATAGAAAGTGAATATCCAACTCCCATTCCTAATGCATCAATTAAAGAATCAAGAGGTTTATTTTTGCTAGCATAAGCTTCAGCTCTGCCTAAAACAATACAGTTAACAACAATCAAAGAAATATAAACGCCAAGTGTATCATAAAGTTCAGGTAAAAATGCATTTGTTAGCATTCCAACAATTGTAACAAAAGTAGCAATAACGACAATATAAGCAGGCGTTTTTACTTCTTCAGGAATATTTTTTCTAAGCAAAGAAATTAATAAATTAGAGCAAATTAATACTATCGTGAATAAAATTCCCATACCAATTGCAGATTCTAAGCTTCTTGTTGTTGCTAAAGCTGGACAAGTTCCTAAAATTGATACAAATAAAGGATTTTCAACAATAATTCCTTTTAAGAAATTCTCTTTATGTGAAGTTTTATTTTCCATTATTTAAAACCTCCTTTACATAATTTGAAGCACTTTCAGACATTTCTTTAATAACAGTTGCTCCATATGTAGCACCACAACTTACATCTGTAAGTGGACGATTTCCTTTGTTATATTCGTCAACATAATCTTTTTGAACAGTTGTAGCATAAGATTCAGTATTTTTAACAATCGAAATCTTGCCGATTGAATAATCATTATTAATTACAACAAGCATTGTAATTGTTCCATAATTATTTTTATCAGAACCTTCTGTTTTGAAGACATAACCATATTTTTTGTCTTCATTTTCCTTTTCATTTGTTGATTTAGGATTCCAATAAGATAATAATTTTGAATATTTTGAATCATTTAATTCGGTTTTATCGCCAATTACTAAATCTTCAGGAACTTTTCCTTCATTATCAACAAATACTTCTTTTAATGCTATTTCTTCCTTTTGCTTTTCATGTTCACTAATTGCTTTGCTTGTAAGCATATTTGTAGCTGCAATTAATAAAGCACTTGTTGCACCGATTGCGCATAAAATTCCACCTACTTTTAAGCAGTGTAATACATCATTTTTTATCATTTAACTACACCTCCAAAAAGTAAACTTATAATCATAATAATGGTAGGAACTACAAATATTAAAGCCATCGCTAAAACATTTTTATATGTATATTTTGTTGAACTCCATTTTGGGAAATCTAAAACTGGTGCAAACATATTTGCTATTAATAAAGATATAGCGACACCTTCAGGCAATGCACCAAATAATCTAATTAAAACAGTAAGAACTGCACCTATCATTCCAAACATAATTCTGCTTGGTTTTGTGATTGGGGAAGTCACTGGATCCGTAAACATAAATACACCACCAAAAATAACACCGCCACTTAATAATTCAAACAATGTAAATTTAAAAACTCCGACTGATGGAAGGATAGAATGAATGCAAATTCCAGCAAAAATCATCATTACTATAAATGTTCCAAAATATGAAAAAAGTATTCTAAAGTCGATTGTTCTTCTAATTATTAAATAAATTAAGCCAATTAAAATTGTAATAGTATAAACTTCTCCAAGCGTTCCAGGCATCTTGCCTAAAAACATATCAAGGAAGTTTACGTTATTAATTGATTCATATCCATTTGTTCCAATATTTCCAAGAAGTGTACCACCGATTTCAGTACTAGGAACACCAGTGAACCATTCTGGTAAAGCTAAATATTTACCATAATTTGTGCCAAAAGATAATTTAGCAGCAACCATTCCAACAGCTGCAGGATTAAATATATTATTTCCAAGACCACCAAAAACGAGTTTTCCTAAAATAATACCAATCAATGCTCCAACTATAACACTATAAATTGGCGCTCCACTTGGTGTAATAAGAGTGTAAATTAATGCACTAACTAAAGGTGACATAAAATTTACTAATTGATATCTACCTTTATATGCATAATCAATTTTTTCTTTAAATGTATGTTTTTCTTCATCTTTAGGCATCATATGTGTTAAGCCAATAAAAATAAATTCAGCTAGGCACATAATAATTCCACTTACTAAGAAATTAACTAGCGTATTAAGTGGAAAAATTACCGCACTAAAAATAAAAGTAGGAAGCAACGCAATGATTACATCAAGCATCATGCGCCAAGCACTATCTTTTCTTCTTATATGAGGAGAGGATTCTTTTATAAACTTCATAATTTAGCAATCACCTTTCCTTTTCTAACCCAATCAGTAACATTGATTCTTGATGTACATGAATATGTGCAAAGTCCACATTCAATACATTTAAGAGGCGTTAATGATTTTACAAGTTGTCTATCTTTTGCTTTCATTGCGTTCATAATTTCAACTGGTTTTAAACCAACTGGGCAACTTAAAACGCAAGTTCCACAACGAACACATGGTTCTTCTTTATATTCAACTTTATTTAAAACAATAATTGATGTAACAGTTTTAGTAATTATAACATCATCACTAGGAACACTTGCTCCCATCATTGGTCCACCCATGATAAATACTTTGTCTTTATCTTCGTCTTTATAGCCACCACAAAGAGGAATTAAATCACTTAAAGGCGTTCCGACAACAACTCTAAAGTTCTTTGGATATTTAATTCCATCACCAGTCACTGTAATATTTCTTTTTACAACTGGCATGTTATATCTAAGAGCTTTATAAATACCAACAATTGTTGATACGTTAAAATTCATGATTCCATATTCACTAGGTAAATGGCCGCTAGGAATTTGAATTCCCATCGCTTCTTTTATCATTGCGATTTCCCAACCTTGTGGATAATAATTTTTAACACATTTTATTTCGATGTTTTCATATCCTTTTAATAATTCATGATAAACCATCTGAATATCTTTATATTTAGATTTAATACAAATGTAAGCTTTTTTAATATTATAAGCATTCATCAAATAACGAATTCCATGGATTATACGGTTAGGATATTCAAGCATTAAACGATGGTCAGCTGTAATATAAGGCTCACATTCGATTCCGTTAACTAATAAAGTATCAAATTTTTTATCGGTTTTTAATTTAATATAAGAAGGAAATGAAGATCCACCTAAACCAACATTAGCTGTATTTTTGACGATTTCTACAACTTCTTCTTTGGAAAGCTTAAAAATTTCTTCCTCAGTTCTTTCGTAGACCGATTCGTCACTTGTATTTTTACGGTCATTATGAATTTTAATAAATTCAACTTCTTTACCACTTCTATGGTAATGCTTTTCTAAGCCGACAAATGTCCCAGAAACCGTACTATGAATAGGTTGATCAAAAAATGGACCGTGACGCATTCCAATTTTTTGATAGCATTTTACATAATCGCCCTCTTTTATATAAAGTTCATATTTAGGGCAACGAGCGTTCATAGTAGCAATAAAAACATACTCAGGATGAGTATACCTTATTGTAGGTATGGAACCCATTAATGCCTTGCTTTTGCCGACATGGGTAACTTTTTTTATCATAAAAATATTATCTTATTTTAGGGCCTTTCTTTCAAGATTGAAAAAGTCGTTACTCATTGCATTTTTATCGATTTATGGTGTTTTTTGTGATTTTTTAACACTTTTGGTGAAAAAAAGAGACTATTTTTCAATATTGTCCCATTCGTTTTTTAAGATTGCATATTGCCATGTGTTCTCATAAATCGGATTTCCGTTTTTGTCATTTATAAAAGATACATATTCTTTAAATTCGCCTTCTTTTCTCATTCCTAATCTTAAGCATAAATTTTGCGAACTAATGTTATAGTCTTCAACGTAAGCAAATAATCTTCTCGCATGAAGTTCATTAAATAAATAATTAAAGAAAGTACAAGCAGCTTCACAAGCATAGCCCTTACCTTGATATTTTTTATTTAGCATCCAACAAATACTATAAGTTAAGGAGTCTGAGTTTGATTCTTTTGGACAAATTACTTCTTTTGAAGCATTGATTTCACCAATTAATTTATTTTCATCTTTTAAAATAATTGCGAAATATAATGGGTCTTTTGCTTTTTCTAACACTTCTTTAAGTGTATCTTCAAGAGTCTCTTTTTTCATATCCAAAAAGCAATTAACTGGAGGATTTTTTAAATACTCAAATAAGTCTTTTTCATCACCTTTTTTAAAAGGCCTTAAAATTAATCTTTCGCTTTCAATCATGTTTCTTGCTCCTTGATTTCCTTTTATAGATTATAGCAAAAATAAGAATGATACATTTATGAAATTATTTTAATTAGTATCTTTTCTATTAAAAAACCTTGCAAATCACAACTATTTTCAAATTATGCTTTAATATAGTCTCTTAATTCATCATCTTCACAAAAGATAAAACAGCCTTTTTGTCCACGTGATAATAAAGTTTTATACGTGTTTCTTATTATTTTGTCTGCAACAAAAGGGTCTTTATTTCCTCTTAAAGATTGATCAGTTTTTGCTCTTTTTGTAGCATCTGTAACGACTTTGTTTCCTCTATAAATAAGATCTTTTCCAATAATAACACCACAATAATCAAACTCAAGTCCTTGTGATGTATGAATGCATCCAACTTGTTCAAAAGAGTCTTCATCAATTGCCCATGTTGAAGTGCTTGAAAAATTCCATTGGGCTTCAAAATTGTTCTTCAGTTTTATATCATACTCACTAGGATCTTTTTTGCTTATCCAGTTGTAGCAATAACCGGCAAGCATACGAGCTTTATTTGCTTTCTTATTTAATTCTCTTAATTCATCTCTCATTTTATTTGGATCATCAAAAACTCTGACATCATAGTCGATGTCATTTATATTAAAATTTGCTGTTTCTCTGATTTCTAATAAATTATCAAGAAAAGCTAGATAGCCATCGCTTCCACCACATCTAAACTGTGATGCTAAAATTAAATCATCACCAACATGAACTTTAGAATTTGATTCTTTTGCCCATTTTTTAATTTCATTTACTGAACCTATATCTTTTGTTGTAACAACTTGGTCTTCATCAATAAAGAAAACACTGATTTTTGAAGCATTTATAATTTCTTTGATTTGATTTACGCCTTTATTTTGAAATAATCCAGGTTTTTCATTAAGACGATGTGCTTCATCAACTAATAAGCAATCAAACAAATTAGTTTTAGTATCAACAAATGAGCCCGATCCCTTAAATAAATTCTCAATATATCTTTTCTTAAATTCTTTTTTAATTAATTCAGCTACAAAGACACTTCTAGGAGCAGCATTTTTTGTTACATATTCGACGTTATACCCCGATTGAATTAAATAAGATAGCAAATTAATTGCAACAACAGATTTGCCAGTTCCTGGACCTCCTTGAACAATAACAGTATATTTTTTATCAGTTTTAATCGTATTTTCAACAAGTTTTTTAATAGTAGCATAAGCTACTTGTTGCTCATCAATCATTGTAAAAACCTTATTTCCTTTAAGCAATGAGCCAATTGCATCTTGAAGAGCAATCGAAGGTTTAATTTTACCGTTTTCAATTGTATATAAAATTTCACCTTTATCAGGTTTTGCTACATATTTTTTAATAAAATCTCTTAAAGCTAATTGGTCATGTTTTAAAAATATAGGTGCTAATTCAATTGCACATTATATTTTGAATTTTTAATTTCATTAATGTGTTCATCTTTGTAGTTATGACAAAAAGCACAAGGATATAATCCTATATCTTTATTTCCAACAGTTTCATTAAATGATTCAATTGCTTTTGCGTAACTATAAGCTCGGTAGCAAGGATGAGTTACTGCTCTCATCGCTCCACCAACAAAAGTTGTTACAACATCATCTCGACTTGTTGCATAGCATTCTTCCCATTTCTTTAATTCTATAATTACAACATTTTCTTTATTTTGATTATCATAACCTGTAACGAGAAAATCTACTCTTTTTGAAGTGAGTGGAATTTGATATTCGATAGCAACATTAATGTCTTGATTGATGCTTGAATTATTGCAAAGAACATTATTCATCACCATCAAATAATTATTAAAAGCACGATATTCTGCAGGGTTATTGTGATTAATTCCGTTTTCTCTAAAACATTTTTCAATACGATCAGCAATCATCCCCATCAAGACATCATTAGAAAATTGTCTTAAGTTTCCTTGATATACAATCATAATTTATTATATTTTTTAGCATTCCCTTTTGCTTTTTCAACTGGATATTTTGCTTCATTTTTATTCATTTTTTCGTTAACAATTTCATCTTCATCAAGATTTAATTTGTCTAATAAATCTCTACAATAAACAAGAACGTCAGCGAGTTCTTCTTTTACAGCTTGTAAATCATAATTGTCATCTGACCATTGGAAGCATTCTAAAAGTTCGTTTGCTTCAATACTAATTGATTTAGCAAGATTAGCAGGTGAATGAAATTGTCCCCATTCTCTATCTTCTGAAAATTTTCTAATTCTTTGAATCGTTTCTTTTTTCATAAATTCACTCTTTCTAAAAACACTATAAATAATATTACACTTATATGGCATTTTTTCCTTTTTAAAATGAGTGAATAGATATCTTCTTATTTAAAATTAATAATATTTAGCAATTCTATTACCAACTAATTTTGGCATTAGACATTTTTTTGTCTTTATCAACGCTTAAATAATAGCAAAAATAGCCTCCCACATCGTCTGTAACATTGCGCTTATTTGCTATTGATTCTAAATAAACATCATAACTATTATTATTTTTTTCAATGCTTTTTAATTTATAGCCTTTAATTGAACCAGAAGTTGCCTGTACAATTAAAGCAATTAAATCATTATTTAAAAAATATTTTTCATCATATTTAGAATTTTCCTTTATAAATTCTTCATTAAATTCTTTTTTAAAAATATCATTATTCTTTAAAAACGAATCAAATTCATTAACTGATTTAACAAGCATCGCTAAAGAAGGCTTAAGTTCCATACAAAATTCATTGCCTAGACTAAATGGCACACTTTATAGCATTCTCCCATTGCACGATGATGCTTGAAATAAGATGGATAAAAAGCAAACAATTTTATATAGCTTATTGAATTTTTTCATGTTTTTGCTCCTTTATCAATTAAGAAACTGTGATAAAAAATACGTTTTAATTTTAGATCTTTTATTTTCTAATTATTTAATCAATCTTATATTAGCAAAAAATGCAAATATAAACCATTTTTACTTATTAAACAATTAAGAATTCAGTTTTTAGTTCAAAAATAAAGTAGTAATGCTTCAGCTCATCATTTTTAGTTTCCAATCATTTTAAGAGGTTTAATTTTTTAAAGCAGTTATCGGAAAAATATAAACTCCATTTTTATCTTTAAAAGCTAAATTCCCTGAACCATAAATAACGGACTTAAAGATAGGCTTTTGTCCACTGGCTAAAAATATTTCATTACAAACTTTAGTTAGATTATTTGAAGCTTCTTCTGCTTTATTTATACCAAGTTTTATTTCAATTGCGCACCACGAACCATCTTTAAATTCTATTATGGAATCAATTTCATTGTCTTTATAATCTTGATAATGATAAATTTTAGCATCTAAAGATTGAGCATAAATTGATAAATCTCTTTCTACCATAGCTTCAAACAAAAAGTCAAAAGTATTTAAGTCCTTCATTAATTTACTAGGGTTCAAATTTAGCACTGCACATGCCATTGCTGGATCTGAAAAATGTCTTTTTTCACTTTGCTTCACTCTTAAAGAAGACCTTACATTAGGTGAAAATGGTTCGATATTATTAAGTAGAAATAATCTATTAAATGCATCCAAGTACTTGACGAGGGTGTTTTTACTAATGGAAGAACTGTCGTTTTCAATTATATCTTTCAATATTGTGTTGTTAGAAACTGTTGTCGATTCATTTCTCGCTAAGGATTTTAAAATAAGTTTAGCTTTTTGTGAATTATACTCTATTTCATCATCTAATGACCTTAAATCCGCTTTTAAAATGTTTTCCATATAAGATTGAGCCAGTAATCCGCAATCCTCTTTTGAAGTTTCTAAATTTCCAGGCCATCCTCCACGTACTATTAAATATGCAAGTTCTTCTAACGTTGTGTCGTTTAGTATTTGTGTTTCAAATTTTCCAAAATATAAATCTTCTAAAGATATCGCACCAGTAGAATTTTTTGACTCGAAAAGTGACATAGTATTCATTCTAATACTTTTAATTCTACCCGTTCCACTATGCATAACACCTTTAGTTTTCGGAGTCGAAGAGCCTGTTAAAATAATTTGACCTTTTTCGTTACTTTTATCAACGTACGCTCTAGTTGCATCCCATAAAGAAGGAACTTCTTGATATTCGTCTATTAATCTTGGCTTTTTTCCATTTAAAACTGAGAAAGGTTCGATTTGAGCCAACATTCGATTTGAAAAATTTCCTGTAGGATCACCAACAAGAAATTCACTTTGTGCATGATAGGAAGACGTCCAAGTTTTTCCACACCACTTTGGTCCTTCTATGCAAATTGCACCAAAAATTTTTAAATTTCTTTCAATAACAGAGTCTATAATTCTTAATTTATATTTAGACTCATTAACAATTTTATCCATAATTTATTATTTCCAATTATAATTTTATCAAACTGACCCATATTTTCAACTATAACTGACCCATATTTTTAAGTTTAACTGACCTGCTTTTTAAAATCTTAATTGATGCAAACCTTTATGATTTTCTCCTATTATTGATAATGCAAAGTTCAGAAACATAGAAATTAACGAGCTATTAAACTGCTCAATAGAATTGAAAAGTACTACAAAATAATTTTATATTCGAAAGACAGATAATATATTAATGATTTTATATAAATACGCTCTATTCATTATCACTATTGAAACATAAAAACCAACTTTTATAATAGTAACTATAAGGAGAAACACTATGATAGATAATGAAAATTATAAATTTCTCTTAGAAATCGGCTTTACGCTAAACGAAGCAAAAGTCTATTTAACCTTATTACAAAATAGATACTTAAATGGATACGAAATAAGCAAACTTTCTAACGTATCTCGTTCTTTAGTTTATAACGTAATTGATAGATTGGTTGCTAAAGGTTTCGTTTTAAAAAGTGAAGGCCAGATAAACTATTATTGTGCTTTGCCATATGATAAAGTTATTGAAAAAATTAAAAATGATAATATTAATAAATTAAACGTAGCTAGAGAAAAATTGAAAAATTATTCCCGTATAGAAAATGAATCTGAGTATATTTTCAATATTAAAGGAATAGATGAATTCTTTAGTAAGGCAAATGATTTAATATTAAATGCTAAAAAAGAGATTTCTATTTCTATTTGGAAAGAAGACTTTCCTAAAATCGAAGAAAGTTTATCAATTGCTTCTAAAAAAGGTATTAAAATTTATATCTTTAGTTTTTCAAATATAGATTTTCCTTATGGAGAGTTATTTTCCTATCAACTTAAAGATCCAACCTCCTTATTTCCATATAGAAGAATAAGCATAGTTGTTGATGGCAAGGAAGTAATCATTGGAGAAAACGCAGGAGATAAATCAATATGTGTTCTTTCTAAAAATCACGCTCTTGTTTCAATGACTACTGACGAAATTGTTCTCAATATTTTTTGGCTAAAATATATCAAATCAAAAGGTTTATTAAAAGATAATGCTACTTCTGATGAATTTTTAACTTTGTTAAGCAAATTACGTGAAGACTTGGGAGTTTCTCCCGACATGACAAAAAATTATTTAGTATTCAATTTTCAATTTGGAGGTAAAGATTATGGATCAAACAAAAATTGAAAAAAAGCAACAGCGTGAGGCTAAGGAATTAGTTCGAAGAGAAAGGCAAGTAAAATTTAAAGAAAACAAATTTTACATAATCTATCTTTTTATGATACTTTCTTTAGTATTCATAACTGATGAGATTGCATCTACCATTTCTATTCAATTCCAAAGTAATATCGTTAATGAATTCTTTGTGAATAAATTAGGAATGAGTTATGGTGAAGGACTTTCCATATTTTCTGCTTTAGGCTTTATCACTTATCCAATATCATTATTAATGGTTGTATATCGTCCTCTTGCTGATAAATTTGGAAGAAAGCCTTTCTTAGTTTTAAATACTTTCTGCATGGCTTTAGGATTATTCATCGTTTATCTTTCACAAGATATAGTCGTATATATGATTGGTGGAACATTAATGGGATTCATGGTTTCACACGATATGCAAGCCGTTTATATTCTTGAATGTTCTAGCGAGAAAAATCGAGCAAGAAATTATTCAATGATTAAAGCCATCGCTATTCTCGGAACACTTCTTGTTCCACTTTTAAGAGAAACTTTAATGAAAAATGTAAGTGAAAGATGGCATTTAGTTTATTTAGTTCCTGCAATAATTGGATTTGTTCTTTCTTTTCTAGCTCTTTTATGTGCTAAGGAAACTCATGTTTTCTTAACAAATAGAATCAATTATTTAAAAACCCCTTTAGATGTGAGAGAGAAAAAAACTAAAGAAGAAAAAATGAATAATGCTCAAGGTGGCATTATAAATGCTATTAAATTTTCTTTTAAGCATCATCAACTTCGTTGTTTGATTATTGCTTGTGTTTTCTTCTATTTAGCATCATTAGCTACTACAACATATAATACAGTCATGAAAGAAAGCGCAGGCATGACTGAAGAGCAAATTACCTATGCGCTATATTTATACCCAGTTGGTAACGCACTTGCTACTTTAATCAGTGGTTTCATTTCAGATAAATTCGGAAGAAAAGCGACTATTGTAACAATGGGCATCGCTTCTATTTGTTGTTACTCGGTCTTTATTGCTTCTTCTATGCTTTCATGGTCGCCATATCTTACTGGCTTTGCTATTGGAGGATATATGGGATGCTATTGGGGAGCCGGAGATACTATTGGATCAATTATGTTTTCTGAATCATCTCCTACGAATTTTCGTTCATCAATAACAGTTATTAATACACTTTTAAATGGAGTTGTTGGAGGATTAGCATTAATCATTTCAATGGTTATAATTCCATTTATTCCAAGTAGTATGTTTGGATACGTCTATTTATGTTTAACCATACCTGGATTAATAGGAGCAACAATTGTGATTTTCAAATTCGTAGGTGAAACTAAAGGCTTAGATTTATCAAAAGTTACTGGAAAAGAATGGGATAAAAAGGATGTTAAAAATGAATCAACAAATATTTAATTATAAAACAGATGAAAAACCACTTGATAATATTAAAGAAAATTGTGGTTTTGCTGCAATATTCAAGGATATCGGAGTTATTGGAGATTCGCTTTCAAGTGGTGAATTTGAAGCTACAGATGAAAATGGTCAAACTACTTATCATGATTTTTATGAATATTCATGGCCAGCTATTCTCGAGAGATTAACAGGAACTAGATATTCTAATTATTCTCGAGGTGGAATGAGTCTTAAAGAATTTTATGAATCATGGGCTGATAAAAACAATTTTTGGCAAAAAAAACAAGCCTATATCATCGATCTAGGAAATAATGATATATACTTGTACAAACAACAAATCGGAACTGTTAAAGATATTAATGTTGATAAGCCTTGCCTCAACCCTGACACTTATTTTGGCTATTTGGGAAAGGTTATAAGCAAACTCAAAAGTTTAGAAAAAGACTCAATTATATTTTTGGTTTCTATGCAAATTGATCATCTTTCAAAAGAAAAAGATGAAACTTCAAAATATGTAGCAAAAGAAATGGAAAAAGTAACAAAACTTTTTACTAATACATTCTTGATTGATATGACAACATATGGTCCAGCCTATGATGAAGAAACTCGAGAAAAATTTGCAATGGGATTTCACCCTAATGCGATGGGATATTATATTTATGCATTAATGATTGGAAACTATATTGATTATATCATCAGAAAGAATTATAAGCATTTCTTTAAAGTTCCTTTTATAGGCACTGGCTTAGATAATAAGAATTATTGATAACACAACAGTAAGAACTGTAAAGCCTTTTGCTATTCAAAAAAGGTATTCCATACGTCAGGATTATATGCTGGTGTTGACATAACAAAATTATTTTCTATTAGTCAACCTGCAACAAAAAATGATATTAATGTTGAAAATTATTTAAATTATACATTCAAGAATATAAATAAATAGTCAATTGATAATTTATTACCATATTTCACAAATATTAAAGAAAAATAAAGTCTAGTTGAAATCTCGCTAGCGAAAAATGACGTAATAACTAAAAAAATAGTCTAAAATTATAGTATTAAGTTATTACTAAGCTGATTGTCATACACTATAGCCATCTATTTTATAAGCTTATATTCAATATCATATTCATTTATTCCTAGATAAATACCAAAGTCTGGATTAACTAGAGCTAGATATTTTTATTCAACACTTTATGGCAAATCACATAAATTGACTGCCAGAAAGCACAAATCAACCGACCTGAAAAACATAAAAGTGGCAATTATAGGCACAAACTCGCTCATTTTTTAGTGAATATAACCGACAAACTCGCTCATTTTTTATAAATTGATAGAATGATGGAGCAAGCCGATTTGCTCCATCATAAATTGATTTCAAAAAAACTCTAAGTTTTAAACGTCTCGATGTATTTTTATAGTAATTCCATAAAAAAATAGAGGTTTTTACTATGTTTACATCTATGCTTAGTTAATGTTTATTTCTAGATATAATGTGGCTAGTCAGATTATTTGAGGAAGAATTTATCACTTTATTTGATGATTTTTT